>JAUXUQ010000002.1:300000-385765 GCA_030680605.1 Gammaproteobacteria bacterium
CATTTGTGGCCACCAGAGAGATCACGGCCACAATACTGCTTATTAAGAAATTCTTGGTTGCTGTTCTCATATGGTGGGACTCCTTCGCTATGAAAGCTATTTTTAGAAAGCTATTACAGATTCGTTGATATAGTTATCACTGATCAGCTGTAAGTTAGCAGTATACTGCATATTATTCTATAGCAACAAGGGGCAACAAGATCTTTTGGCTCTGTGGATAAGTGTCAAAAATGTGCATATTTGTGACGATATAATAATCTAGACAGTGTGGAATAAGGCTACATCCCCGCGAATGCCGTATCTGTGCGCTGCCGCACATAGAGCGGTCATTTTGATTGCGGCTATCCAGTTCCAGCTACAGAGGTTATCCGAGGATAAATGATGGTGTCAAGCGACAACCCGGGTGCCCGATCGAGGCATGCAATAACTGCGCTGGCGGACAGCGATAGTGTGCGCGCCGTGGAGTGGCGCGGAGGGGCATTGCGTTTGCTGGATCAGCGGGCACTGCCACAGACCACAGCGTATCTGGTGTGCCACGATGCCGCAAGCGTAGCCCAGGCCATTACCGACATGGCGGTGCGCGGCGCGCCTGCCATTGGCATTGCAGCGGCGTATGGCGTAGCGCTGGCGGCGCAGCAGCGCTATGCCGACTCACCCGCCCGCTGGCGGGTCGCTATGGAGCCGGATATCAAACTGCTTGCCTGCTCGCGCCCGACGGCGGTCAATCTGTTTTGGGCGCTGGAGCGCATGCAGACAGCGCTGGTGGAGGTGGCGGGGGATCCGGGTCCGATCCTGCTCGCCGAGGCGCGGCGCATCCACGATGAGGATGTCACTGCCAACCGCCGCATGGGCGAGCTGGGTGCGGCCTTGATGGAGGCCGGGGGCGGGGTGTTGACGCACTGTAATACCGGTTCGCTGGCCACGGGCGGTTACGGCACGGCCTTGGGCGTGATCCGGGCGGCCTATGCGGCGGGCAAGATCGACAAGGTGTATGCCGGCGAGACCCGGCCCTGGTTGCAGGGGGCGCGGCTCACTGCTTGGGAGCTGGTGCAGGACGGTATTCCGGTGACCCTGATTGCCGACGGCGCAGCGGCATGGCTGATGCGCCAGGGAGGGCTGGGCTGGGTGGTGGTAGGTGCGGATCGCATTGCGGCCAATGGTGATGTGGCCAACAAGATTGGCACCTACGGCCTCGCGCTGGCAGCACGTCAGCACGGTGTGAGATTCATGGTGGTGGCGCCCTGCTCGACCCTGGACATGAGCCTGCACAGCGGTGCCGATATCCCCATTGAGACGCGTACGGCGGTGGAACTGCTGACGCTCGCGGGACAGCCGGTGGCGGCCAGCGGGGCCGAGGCATGGAACCCGGTGTTTGATGTTACGCCAGCAGCACTGGTGGATGTGCTGGTGACGGAGCGCGGCGTGGTGCTGGCGCCGGACAGGCGCCAGATTGCGGCGTTGGCGAGCGCCTGAGCCAGCGTTCACGGCCTCATTTTAGGTGCCGGATAGGGGGTGTTTATGCTATCCTAGGCGCTCACAAAAACAGTGCCTGATACCTTGATTTTTCCAGTTCTGACACACGCCCTACTGAACCTCTCTGATGGTTGATTTCGCCAAAGAAGTCCTCCCCGTCAACATCGAAGAGGAGATGAAGCAGTCGTACCTCGATTATGCGATGAGCGTGATCGTGGGCCGCGCCCTGCCGGATGTGCGTGACGGCCTGAAACCCGTGCACCGCCGCGTGTTGTACGCGATGAGTGAGCTCGGTAACGACTGGAACAAGCCCTACAAAAAGTCGGCACGCGTGGTCGGTGATGTCATCGGTAAGTACCACCCGCACGGCGATACGGCGGTGTATGACACCATCGTGCGCATGGCGCAGCCCTTTTCACTGCGCTACATGCTGGTCGACGGGCAGGGCAACTTCGGCTCGGTCGATGGCGACGCGCCTGCGGCGATGCGTTACACCGAAGTGCGCATGTCGCGCATCGCGCACGAGATGCTGGCCGATCTCGACAAGGAAACGGTCGATTTTGTCCCCAACTACGACGAATCCGAACGCGAGCCGGTGGTGTTTCCGGCCCGCATCCCCAACCTGCTGATCAATGGCTCCAGCGGCATCGCGGTCGGCATGGCGACCAATATCCCGCCGCACAATCTGGGTGAGGTGGTCGACGCCTGCCTGGCACTGATCGAAGACCAGGCGCTGGGTGTGCCGGAGCTGATGAAGTACATCCCCGGCCCGGATTTCCCTACTGCCGGCATCATCAGCGGTGTGGCCGGTATTCACGAGGCCTATCGCAGTGGTCGCGGACGCCTGATCGTGCGCGGACGCACCGAGATTGAGACCGACGAGACCAGCGGCAGGCAAACCATCATCGTCACCGAGCTGCCCTATCAGGTGAACAAGGCGCGTCTGCTGGAGCGCATCGCCGAGCTGGTCAAGGAGAAAAAGCTCGAGGGCATTTCCGAGCTGCGGGACGAGTCCGACAAGGACGGCATGCGCATGGTCATTGCGCTCAAGCGTGGCGAAGTGGCGGAAGTTCTGCTCAACAACCTGTACCTGCATACGCAACTGCAAAGCGTTTTCGGCATCAATATGGTGGCGCTGGTGGATGGGCAGCCGCGCTTGCTGAATCTCAAGCAGGCGCTGGAACTGTTTATCCGCCACCGGCGCGAGGTGGTGACGCGGCGTACCGTGTATGAGTTGCGCAAGGCGCGTGAACGTGCCCATATCCTCGAAGGCCTGACGATCGCACTGGCCAATATTGATGCCGTTATTGCGCTGATCAAGGCCGCACCCGACCCCGCGCAGGCGCGCGAAGGCCTGCTGGCGCAACGCTGGGCGCCGGGTGCGGTGCGCGACATGTTGGCACGCGCGGGCGCCGCCGCATCACGCCCCGACGATCTGGCGCCGGAATTCGGGCTGGATGCGGAGGGCTATCGCCTCACGCAGGTGCAGGCACAGGCGATACTTGATTTGCGTCTGCACCGGCTTACCGGGCTGGAGCAGGACAAGATTGTCAGTGAGTATCGTGAACTGCTGGATACCATCGCGCGCCTGCTGGGCATACTGGCCAGCAATGAACGGCTGATGCAGGTGATTCACGGCGAGCTGACCCAAATACGTGAGCAGTATGCCGACAAGCGCCGCACCGAGATTGTTCTCGACCACCAGGACCTCACCCTTGAGGATCTGATTAACGTTGAGGATGTGGTGGTGACCCTGTCGCATGCGGGCTATGTGAAGTCGCAACCCCTGTCACTGTATCGTGCGCAGAAACGCGGTGGTCGGGGCAAGGCGGTGACCAGCGTACGCGACGAGGATTTTGTCGAAAAGCTGTTTGTCGCCAGCACGCACGACACCATTCTGTGCTTCTCCAGCCGCGGCAAGGTGTACTGGATGAAGGTGTATGAATTGCCGCAGGCGGGGCGCATCGCGCGCGGCAAGCCGATCATCAATCTGTTGCCGCTGGAGCCGGACGAACGTATCAACGCCATCCTGCCGGTGCACGAATTTACCTCGGACCATTACGTCTTCATGGCCACGGCGCAGGGCACCGTGAAAAAGACACCGCTGGTGGAGTTTTCACGCCCGCGTCCGAGCGGCATCATTGCGCTCGATCTGCGCGCGGACGACCAGTTGGTCGGCGTGGCGCTCACCGATGGCAAGCAGGACATCATGCTCTTTACCGATACCGGCAAGGTGATTCGCTTCGAGGAGCAGGATGTGCGCTCCATGGGCCGTACCGCCTGTGGTGTGCGTGGTATCCGCCTGGGCGCAGGGCAGCGCGTGATCTCACTCATTATCGCCGACGAAGGTGCGGTGCTGACGGCTACCGAGCGTGGCTACGGGAAGCGGACGCCGATAGGGGATTATCCCAGGCATGGACGTGGCGGTCAGGGCGTTATTTCGATCCAGACCACCGATCGTAACGGTGCAGTGATCGGCGCGGTGCGGGTGCTGGAGGCCGACGAAATCATGCTCATCACCAACGGCGGCACGCTGGTACGGACGCGTGCCAGCGAAGTGTCCCAGGTGGGTCGTAACACACAGGGCGTGAAGCTTATCAGCCCGTCGGAAAATGAAAAGTTAATAGGCATCGAGCGCATTGGCGATGTCGGGGAAGAGCAGGACGCAGGGCCTGCCCCGGAATGAATATTTATTGCAATGAGGGGTGTCATGTCACGCGCATATAATTTCAGCGCCGGGCCGGCGGTATTGCCGGAAGAGGTTTTACGTCAGGCGGCAGACGAGATGCTGGACTGGCACGGCTGTGGCATGTCGGTGATGGAAATGAGCCACCGCGGCAAGGAATACATGTCGATTGCAGAAGGTGCCGAAGCCAGCCTGCGCGAGATCATGGCAATCCCGGCCAACTACAGGGTGCTGTTCCTGCAGGGCGGTGCCAGCAGCCAGTTTTCCATGGTGCCTATGAATTTGCTGCGCGGCAAAGCCGAGGCTGACTACATCCATACCGGCGAATGGTCGAAGAAGGCCATAGCCGAGGGCAAGCGTTACTGCCAGGTGAATGTGGCAGCGAGCGCGGAAGACAGGGATTTCACATACGTCCCCGCGCAGCAAACATGGCGACTCAACCCTGGCGCGGCCTATGTGCATTACACGCCGAACGAGACCATCGGTGGTGTGGAATTCCACTGGGTGCCGGAGACCGGTGATGTGCCGCTGGTGGCGGATATGTCCTCGACCATTCTGTCGCGGCCGGTGGACGTGTCAAAGTTCGGCGTTATCTATGCGGGTGCGCAGAAGAACATCGGCCCGGCAGGGCTGACGCTGGTGATCGTGCGCGACGACCTGATAGGCCAGACGCTCCCCGGTACGCCGGTGATGTTCGATTACAAAATACACGCCGACAACGGCTCGATGTACAACACACCGGCGACTTACGGTTGGTATTTTGCGGGTCTGGTGTTCGACTGGATCAAGCGCCAGGGTGGGGTGCAAGGCATGGCGGAACGTAATCAGCGCAAGGCAGACAAGCTCTATGCCGCGATTGACGGCTCCGGGTACTACAAGAGTCCGGTTGACCCTGCCTGCCGCTCGTGGATGAACGTGCCGTTCACGTTGCCCGACGAAAAGCTCGACAGCGTCTTTCTGTCCGAGGCCAAAAAGGCCGGGTTGCTCACACTGGCCGGTCACCGATCGGTGGGCGGGATGCGCGCGAGCATCTATAATGCCATGCCGGAGTCAGGTGTGGATGCGTTGGTGGCGTTCATGCGCGAATTTCAGCAGCGTCACGCCTGAGACAGCGAGGTTCTCATGTTCAAAATTCAAACGTTAAACAACATCTCGGATATTGGTCTGGAGCGTCTGCCGCGCGATACGTATGAAATTGCGTCAGAGATGCGCCAGCCGGATGCAATTCTGCTGCGCTCATTCAAGATGCACGATATGGAAATACCTGCGTCGCTCAAGGCGGTAGGGCGTGCTGGCGCAGGTGTAAACAACATTCCCGTCGACAAGCTGTCAGCCCGGGGCATTCCTGTGTTCAATGCCCCCGGCGCGAATGCCAACGCGGTAAAAGAGCTGGTGATTGCAGGCATGCTGCTCGCATGCCGCAACATCTGCCAGAGCTGGGATTTTGCACGCCGTCTTGAAGGCGACGACGCCACGCTGAATAAACTGGTCGAAGAGGGCAAAAAGGATTTCGTCGGCTTCGAGCTGCCCGGCCGCACGCTGGGCGTGATCGGGCTCGGCGCCATAGGGCGTGAAGTGGCAAACGCCGCTCTCGCGCTCGGCATGAAAGTAATCGGCTTCGACCCGGGTATCACCGTGCAGGGCGCATGGAAGCTGTCTTCCAGCGTGCAGCAGGCCGGCAGCGTGGATGATCTGGTGGCCAAGGCGGACTTTATCTCGCTGCATGTGCCACTCTCCGATGCGACGCGTAACCTCATTAATGCGCAGCGCCTGAAGCTTATGAAGAAAGGCGTGGTCTTGCTCAACTTTGCGCGCGAAGGCATCATTGATGTCGATGCACTGAATGCGGCGTTGGGCAGTGGCCAGGTGTATGCCTATGTATGCGACTTTCCGAGCAATCTGTTCAAGGGTAGCAAGCGCGTCATTGCGCTGCCACATCTGGGCGCATCCACCGGCGAGGCCGAGGATAACTGCGCCGTGATGGTGGCGGAGCAGGTGCGTGATTTTCTCGAGAACGGCAATATTCACAACGCGGTGAATTTTCCCGAAGTGATGATGCCACGCACCGAAGGTCAGCGGATCGCCATTGCCAATGCCAACGTGCCCAACATGGTGGGACAGATTTCCACCGCGATGGCCAAGGCCGGGATCAATATCATTGACCTGATCAACAAGTCGCGCGGCGATTATGCCTATACGCTGGCCGATGCCGAAGGGAAAATTCCTGACAGCGTGGTGCAGGAAATTGCAAAAATTGACGGCGTATTGTCGGTGCGTACGTTGTAAACCAGTGACGAGTGACTAGTTGCGAGTGGCGAGTAACTATATGAAGAATTCCCCAACAGACTGGTTTCCGCCGGCCACTCGCCACTCGCCACACGCCACTATTTTATGAGCGACACACTGCAAGCGCTGCGTGCCCGCATTGATGCGCTGGATGAAAAAATCCAGGCGCTGGTGAGCGAGCGTGCTGCGTGTGCGCAGGAAGTTGCAGAAGTGAAACGCGTCAGTGGCGAGCACAATGATTGTTACCGCGCCGAACGCGAGGCCGAGGTGCTGCGCAAGGTTCTGGAGCGCAATCACGGTCCGCTCAGTAATGAGGAAATAGCGCGGCTGTTCCGTGAAATAATATCTACCTGCCGTGCGCTGGAGCAACCGCTCAGCATTGCCTATCTGGGACCTCAGGGTACCTACTCCGAAGCGGCTGCCCTCAAGCATTTTGGGCATGCGGTTACAGCACTGCCGGTGGCGAATATCGATGATATCTTCCGTACTGTAGAGTCCGGCACGGCCAACTACGGCGTGGTACCGGTCGAGAACTCCACCGAGGGATCCGTCAGTCACACACTGGATATGCTTATGGTGTCGCCGCTCCGGATCTGCGGTGAGGTAGAGCTGCGTGTACATCACCAATTGTTGTGCAAATCCGGCACGCTGGCCGGGGCACAGCGCGTGTATGCCCATCCGCAGGCGCTGGCGCAGTGCCGGGTCTGGCTGGATAGCCACTTGCCCGGGGTGGATTTGTTGCCTGTGAGCAGTAATGCCGAGGGTGCCCGCCGTGCTGCACAGGAGACGGGCGCCGCCGCCATTGCCAGTGATCTTGCCGCGTCGATTTACCAGCTGCAGACGTTGGCGATGAATATAGAGGATGAATCCAACAATACCACGCGCTTTCTGGTGCTGGGGAAGCAGGACACGATGCCCAGCGGCCATGACAAAACATCACTGCTGGTGTCGACGCGCAACCAGTCCGGTGCGCTGCACCACCTGCTGCAGCCGCTTGCGCAGCATGAAATCAGCATGACGCGCATTGAGTCGCGTCCTTCCCGCCAGGCGGCCTGGGAGTATGTGTTTTTCATCGACATCGAGGGACACATGCAGGAGCCGGCTGTTGCCGCAGCGTTGAAGGAGATACAGTCCGATGCGGCGCTGCTGAAGGTGCTGGGCTCCTACCCCAAGGCCGTGCTGTAACCGGCTGCGCCATGCGTTTCTCTTTTATGGAATTGGCCACGTCGGGCGTGCGCAACCTGCAACCCTATGTGCCGGGCAAGCCGGTTGCCGAACTGGAGCGCGAATACGGTGTGCGCGATGCCATCAAGCTGGCCTCAAACGAGAATCCACTGGGGCCGAGTCCGCGTGTGCTGGGTGCCATACAACAGTCGCTGACTCAGCTGGCGCGTTATCCGGACGGAGCGGGGTTTGAGTTGCGCGCCGCATTGGCACGCAGACACGGCGTGCAGTTGGACCAAATCACGCTGGGCAATGGCTCGAACGACCTGCTGGAGCTGGTTACGCGCGCATTTGTCACGCCGCAGCATGAAGTGGTGTTTTCAGAGCATGCCTTTGCCGTATATCCCATTGTGACACAGGCGGTCGGTGCGACGGCGCGTGTCGCAGCAGTACACAACTGGGGCCATGATCTGGACGCCATGGGCGCGCTGGTCAATGAGCGTACCCGTGTAGTGTTTATAGCCAACCCCAATAATCCTACCGGTACCTGGTTATCGGAATCTGCGCTGGAAGATTTCCTGCAGACGATTCCACCGGCTGTTCTGGTGGTGGTGGACGAGGCGTATTTTGAGTATGCACGGGATACCGCTGCCGACTATCCGGACGCGAGCCAGTGGCTCACGCGGTTTCCAAACCTGATTGTGACACGCACCTTTTCCAAGGCGTATGGCCTGGCAGGCCTGCGCGTGGGCTATGCACTGTCGCAGCCGGAAGTGGCGGATATGCTGAACCGTGTGCGCCAACCCTTCAATGTGAACAATCTGGGGCAAGTGGCGGCGCTGGCGGCGCTCGAAGACACCGATCACCTGGCGCGCAGTCTGGCATGTAATCGTGAGGGCATGGCACAGGTAACCTCGGCATTTGCCTTGATGGGGTTGACGTTCATCCCTTCGGCGGGAAATTTTGTGTGCGTAGATACCGGACGCGATGCGCTGGATGTTTATGACGCACTCCTGCGCGAGGGTGTCATTGTGCGCCCGGTGGCGAATTACGGCATGCCGCAACACCTGCGCGTCACGATCGGGTTGCCTGAAGAAAACGAACGTTTTATTAAAGCCTTGGAAAAGGTGTTGGCGAAGAATCAGCCAACTACTTAACGCAAAGACGCCATGACGCAAGAACGCTAATGCCAGTTGTCGCCTTGCCTGCTATTGTGAACTTTGCGTCCTTGCACCCTGGCGTTGGGTTTTAATAATGATAAATAAATTAACTATTATCGGCGTGGGATTGATCGGCGGCTCGCTCGCGCGCGCACTCAGGCAGGCAGGCGCGTGCCGGGAGATCGTCGGCAGCGGGCGCAACGCTGCACAACTGCAAAAGGCCGTTACGCTGGGTGTGATTGACCGCTACGAGACAGACCCGGCGGGCGCTGTGCAGGATGCCGACCTGGTCGTGCTGGCAGTACCTGTCGGTGCTACAGAGGCGGTATTGAAACAGATCCAGCCCATGCTTGCAGCGCACACCGTTATCACCGATACCGGTAGCGCCAAGGCAAGCGTGATTGAGGCTGCGCGTACAGTATTTGGTGAGGTGCCTGCGAATTTTGTGCCTGGGCACCCGATCGCAGGTACGGAGCAGAGCGGTGTCGAGGCCTCGTTTGCTGAACTGTTTCAGCAGCGCCGTGTGGTGCTGACGCCGCTTGCACATACCGATGCAGACGCCATCCGACAGGTGCGTGCCATGTGGGAGCAGGCGGGGGCCGAGGTGATGGAGATGGGCGCTGCCCGCCACGACGCACTGCTCGCTGCCACCAGCCATCTGCCGCACCTGCTGGCCTATACGCTGGTCGATAGCCTTGCGCGCACGGAAAGTCATGACGACATCTTCCGCTTTGCAGCAGGCGGCTTTCGTGACTTCACGCGTATCGCTGCCAGCGACCCCGTCATGTGGCGCGACATCTGCCTTGCCAACCGCGATGCAATACTGACCGTGCTGGAGCGTTTCAGTGCTGACCTGGGGCAACTGCGCGCTGCCATCCATGCTGGTGACGGCGCACGCATCCTCGATGTCTTTGCCCGCGCCAAGCATGAGCGTGACCAGTTCAACGGTTGATCGCATGACGGTTTCTGCGCTGACATATCACGTAACGCCGGGTGGCGCACTGCGCGGGCGCGTGCGCGTGCCAGGGGACAAGTCCATTTCACATCGTGCCATCATGCTGGGGTCTGTCGCCACTGGCGTGACTGCGGTGAGCGGGTTTCTTGATGGAGAAGATTGCCTGTGCACGCTGGCGGCATTCCGTGCCCTGGGCGTGACCATAGAGCATCCCGCTCCGGGCAAGCTCGTGATTCACGGTGTGGGGCTGCATGGCCTGAAGCCGCCCGTGGCGGCGCTTGACCTGGGCAATTCGGGTACATCGATGCGTCTGTTGTCGGGCCTGTTGTGCGGCCTGCCGTTTGACGTGACGCTGACGGGCGATGCCTCGCTGTCACGTCGACCCATGCGGCGTGTCACTGAGCCGCTGGCGCGCATGGGCGCACACATTGAAGCCACGGCGCAGGGCACCGCGCCGCTGCTGATACGGGGCGGGCAAGGGCTGACCGGGATTGATTATCAGTTGCCGGTGGCGAGTGCACAGGTGAAGTCTGCGCTGTTGCTCGCAGGGCTCTATGCGAGCGGTTCCATCTGCGTCACAGAGCCAGCGCCGACGCGGGATCATACCGAGCGCATGCTGCGCGGTTTCGGTTACGTCGTGGAACAGGAGGGTGCCACAGTGTGCCTGGCCGGTGGTGGTGAGTTGCACGCCACGTCGATTGATGTCCCGGCGGATATTTCATCGGCTGCATTTTTCATGGTGGGGGCCAGCATTGCGCCAGGATCAGATGTGATGCTGGAGCATGTGGGTATTAATCCGACCCGCATCGGCGTGATCAACATCCTGCGCCGCATGGGTGCGGACATCACGCTGCTTAATGAGCGTACAGTGGGTGGCGAACCGGTGGCGGATATTCGTGTGCGTGCTGCCAGTCTGCATGGTGTGCGTGTTCCGGAAGACCAGGTGCCGCTGGCGATAGATGAATTTCCCGCACTGTTTATCGCTGCCGCCTGCGCCACGGGCGAAACGGTACTCACCGGGGCACATGAGCTGCGCGTGAAGGAAAGCGACCGCATCCAGGCGATGGCCGATGGGTTGGCGCAACTCGGGATTGAGGCGCGACCCACCCTTGACGGAATGGTGATCCAGGGCGGCAGGCTGGGCGGCGGGATGATCGACAGCCACGGTGATCACCGCATCGCCATGGCCTTTGCCATGGCAGCACTGTGTGCGCAGACCGCTATCTCCATTGCTGACTGCGCCAATGTGAATACCTCGTTCCCCGGCTTTGTCGGCCTTGCGCAGCGTGCGGGATTAGCGATCAGCAGCACGGACGGCGCGTGAGCCAGGCGGTTCCGGTGTTGACCATAGACGGCCCCAGCGGGTCGGGCAAGGGCACACTGAGCCGTATTCTGGCAGGGCGGCTGGGCTGGCACCTGCTGGACAGCGGGGCGCTGTACCGCCTGGTGGCATTGGCGGCCGAGCGGCATGGCGTGGCCCTGGATGACGAGGCCGCGCTGGCGGCCTTGGCATTACAGCTGAATGCAGACTTTGTGGTGCAGGGCGACGACCCTGCGGCAGATCGGGTGCTGCTGGAGGGCCGCGATGTGGGGCAGGTGCTGCGCACGGAGGCGTGCGGTAACGCTGCCTCCCGGTTGGCTGCTTTGCCAGCCGTGCGGGCGGCGTTGCTGGAGCGGCAGCGGGCCTTTTGCCGGCCGCCGGGATTGGTGGCGGACGGGCGCGATATGGGCAGCGTGGTATTCCCCGCTGCCCGGCCCAAGATTTTTCTCACGGCAAGCCCGGCGTGCCGGGCCGAGCGCCGCTATAAGCAGTTGATCGAAAAAGGGTTGATCACCAATCAGAGCAGTGCTACCATGCCTGATCTTGTTGCCGAGATTACCGAGCGTGATGCGCGTGACAGTGCGCGTAGCGCCTCTCCCCTCAGGCCAGCGCCCGATGCCGTCGTGCTGGATACCTCCGGGCTTACCATCGAAGCTGTGGTGCAGCAGGTATTGAAGCTGCTGTAAGGACGGCGCAAGGCAGTATCAGACGTATTTGTTTTATATACAATTTTTTTAAGGGTGGTTTGCGCCGGATGAGTAGCGCAAACCGGTGATAATTTAACCGTCCGGGCAGGGCGTCCCCGTTCCGGCGAGAGGTTGTAAGATCCATGAGTGAAAGCTTTGCACAGTTGTTCGAAGGCAGCCAGATCAACAAGTACATGCGTTCTGGCGCGATCGTTACCGGTACCGTGCTGCGCATACAGGATGACGTTGTCATTGTGGATGCCGGACTCAAGTCCGAAGCCTTAATCCCCGTTGAGCAGTTCCGCAACGAACAGGGCGAGATCGAGGTCGTGGTCGGTGACCAGGTCGATGTGGCGCTCGACGCCATCGAAGATGGCTTCGGCGAAACCAAGCTTTCGCGTGAAAAGGCCAAACGTGACCAGTCCTGGATACGACTGGAGCGGGCCTTTGAGTCAGGCGATGTCGTGAGCGGCCTCATCAGTGGCCGGGTCAAGGGCGGCTTTACCGTCGAGATCAACGATGTGAATGCGTTCCTGCCGGGTTCGCTGGTGGATGTGCGGCCCGTGCGCGATCCGGGCTACCTGGAAGGCAAGACGCTGGATTTCAAGATTATCAAGATCGACCGCAAGCGCAACAACGTGGTGGTATCGCGCCGCGCGGTGGTTGAATCCGAGGGCAGTACTGAGCGCGATGCGCTGTTGGACAGTCTGCAGGAAGGGCAGATGGTCAAGGGCGTGGTAAAGAACCTGACCGACTATGGTGCGTTTGTGGATCTGGGCGGCATCGATGGCCTGCTGC
The DNA here is from genome assembly GCA_030680605.1 of Gammaproteobacteria bacterium. NCBI lineage: Bacteria > Pseudomonadati > Pseudomonadota > Gammaproteobacteria > Gammaproteobacteria bacterium. The sequence continues at coordinate 312,530 of JAUXUQ010000002.1, forward strand.
ACATCACCGACATGGCCTGGAAGCGCGTCAAGCATCCGGGCGACATCGTCAGCGTAGGCGACGAGATCGACGTCAAGGTGCTCAAGTTCGACAAGGAGCGCAACCGTGTCTCGCTCGGCCTGAAGCAGATGGAAGACGATCCCTGGGTCGATCTCGCACGCCGTTATCCGCAAGGAGCGCGACTGTTTGGCAAGATCACCAATATTGCCGATTATGGCTGTTTTGTAGAAATTGAAGATGGCGTGGAAGGTCTGGTGCACGTTTCCGAGATGGACTGGACCAACAAGAACGTACACCCCTCCAAGCTGGTGCAGTTGGGCGACGAGGTTGAGGTCATGGTGCTGGATATCGACGAGGAGCGTCGCCGCATTTCGCTCGGTATCAAGCAATGCCAGACCAATCCCTGGGAAGAGTTTGCCGCCACCCATAACAAGAACGACAAAATCACGGGCAAGATCAAGTCCATTACCGATTTCGGCATCTTCGTTGGGCTGGACGGTAGCATTGACGGCCTGGTACACCTGTCGGACATCTCCTGGAGCCAGCCGGGCGAAGAGGCGGTACGCAACTACAAGAAAGGCGATGACATCGAGGCGGTCATACTCGCCGTCGATCCGGAGCGCGAACGCATCTCGCTCGGCATCAAGCAGATGGATAAAGACCCGTTCTCCAACTTTGTCGCCGCACATCCCAAGGGGAGCATCGTGAAGGGCGTAGTCAGCGAAGTGGACGCCAAGGGTGCTGTGATACAGCTGGGTGATGGCGTCGAGGGCAGTCTGCGTGCCTCTGACCTGTCGCGTGACCGTATCGAGGATGCACGCACCGTACTCAAGGTGGGTGACGAGGTCGAGGCCAAGTTTGTGGGCGTCGAGCGCAAAAGCCGTGCCGTCACACTCTCCATCAAGGCCAAGGACACCGAGGAAGAGGCCGAGGCGATGCAGGACTACAGCCGTAGTGGTGGCGGTGGTTCAACGCTGGGCGATATTCTGAAAGAGCATATGGGCAATAAGGGCGAGGGTTGACAGCTAACCCGCGCAATAAAAACGGATGACGAAATCGGAACTCATAGACATACTGTCTGCCAAGCAGACGCATCTCGCGTACAAGGATATCGAGCTTGCCGTCAAGACCATGCTGGATCACATGGGGCAGGCCTTGTCGAGCGGCGAGCGTATTGAGATTCGTGGGTTTGGCAGTTTCTCCCTGCATTACCGCCCGCCTCGTATGGGCCGTAATCCGAAGACTGGCGAGCAGGTGCCGTTGTCCGGCAAGTACGCCCCGCACTTCAAGCCAGGCAAGGAGTTGCGCGAACGTGTCAACAACGGGATAAAATAACGCCAGCGTGCAGCACGTGACGTTGTTCCGCCAGGTATCAAACGGCATGGGTTGCATGGCTCATGCCGTTTTTTTGTTGGAGACGGTGGTATAGCCCCGAGGGAAATCAGAAATGTTGCGCATTATCCGATTGATCCTGTTACTCGTGATCGGCGTATCCGGGCTGGTTTTTGCCGCACTGAACACGGGCCCGGTCACGATCAATTACTATCTGGGCCTGTGGCAGGGGCCGCTCGCATTGGCACTCGCATTGGCAGTGGTGCTCGGCGCTCTGCTCGGCATACTGGCCTGTCTGGGGGGGCTGATAAAATCCAGGTATGAGCAGAGACGATTGCGTGCGGCACTCCAGCGCTGCGAGCAGGATGCAGCCAGCGCGCGGAAAGACTCACTGGTAGACATCACGTAGTGTGGACGTGGCTGGCACTGCTGTTGCCTGTTGCCGCAGCCTCAGGCTGGTGGCTGGGACGCAGCAGTTCACGGCGCTATGAGTCTCGTACCGACCTCACCCTCTCGTCACATTATCTCAAGGGCCTCAACTATCTCCTCAACGAGCAGCCTGACAAGGCGATTGAAGTATTTATCCGTGTGCTTGAGGTGGACAATGAAACAGTCGAGACGCATCTTGCGCTGGGCAACCTGTTTCGCCGCCGTGGGGAAACGGATCGCGCCATCCGCATTCACCAGAATCTGATTGCTCGCCCAACCCTGAACCGCGTGCAACGCACCCAGGCATTGCTGGAGCTGGGCCAGGATTATATGCGTGCCGGTCTGCTCGATCGTGCGGAGAGCCTGTTTCATGAACTGATAGAGCTCGACGAACACATATTGCCAGCGCTACGGCAACTGATCGACATCTACCAGCAGGAGAAAGACTGGGACAAGGCCATTACAACTACGCAGAAACTTGCAGCGGTAACCGGGCAGACTGAAAATCATGTGCTGGCCCAGTATCATTGCGAACTTGCTGAACTGGCCTCCACGCGGGGTGACTGTGCAACCGCAGAGCTCATGCTCAAGCACGCGCTGGGCGAAGACGCAGAGTGTGCCCGCGCCAGCCTGCTTCAGGGAGATATGTCGATCGCTGCAGGAGACTATGCGGGCGCCATCACGGCCCTCAAGCGTGTCGAGAAACAGGATCCTGAATACCTGTCCGAGATACTGGAACCGTTGACGACCTGCTACCGTGCGCTGGGCCAGCATGAGCAACTCATTGAATATTTGAAGCAGGTGCATGCGCGTCATGGCGGGGTTATGCTGATGCTCGCCCTGGCAGAACTTATGAGCGCCCAGCACGGTAACAAAGAGGCTATCGATTTCATCTCCCGTCAGTTGCGGAACAGCCCTTCGGTACGTGGACTGGAGAAATTGATCGAGCTCAAGCTTGCTGCAGTGCAAGGCGAGGCGCGCGAAGATATGCTGCTGCTGCACGAGCTGACCAGCCAACTACGTAATGGTCATCCGGCATACAGTTGTGTCCACTGCGGATTTTCCGGAAAGGCGTTGCACTGGCAATGCCCCGGCTGCAAACAATGGAACACGGTCAAGCCGGTGCAAGGTTGAAGATGAGTGGCTCACGCATCATAGTTGCGCTGGATTACGCGTCACCCGCAGAGGCGCTGGGGCTGGTGGGGCGTCTTGAGCCAGCAAGCTGTCGGCTCAAGGTGGGGAAAGAGTTGTTTGTGCGCGGCGGGCCTGCATTGATCGAGAGGCTCGTGCACGACGGGTTCGAGGTGTTTCTTGATCTCAAGTTCCATGACATCCCGAATACCGTTGCCAAGGCGTGTGCCGCAGCGGCAGAGCTGGGTGTATGGATGCTGAATGTACATGCCCTGGGTGGGCGCAAAATGATGCTGGCTGCGCGCGATGCGATTACCGCGTCGCGTACACCACCGATCCTGATCGCAGTAACGGTGCTGACCAGCATGGACGAGCAGGCGTTGGCAGAGACAGGTGTGGCGGGTACGGTGGAGCAGAGCGTACTGCGCCTTGCGACGCTCGCGCAACAATCAGGCATGGACGGAGTAGTCTGTTCGCCGCTCGAGGCGCCTGCGCTGCGACAGTCGCTGGGGGCAGGATTTTGTCTGGTGACGCCGGGTATACGTCTTCCCGGGGGCGAGACAGGAGACCAGAAACGGTACGCCACCCCGGCACAGGCCCTGCGCAATGGTGCGGACTATCTGGTGATCGGACGGCCCATTACAGCGGCGCAGGATCCGATGCAGGCGTTGCACGACATCAGCTCCAGTATCACGGCCCGGAGTTGAGTCAGCCCGGCTTTTTGACGGCGCCTTTCCGCTTGCGCGCCTGCTCAATGATGTCCTGATTACGGTTGATGAGGGCAGTATTGTTGCCCGCCAGGTTGTTGGATTTGGCGGCAAGACTGGCAGCCTGCTCGTAATCACCCTGTTGCAGGCGAACCTCGGCGAGGCGGGTCCACAGCTCGGGGTTGCGGGGTTCGAGCCGTAGTGCGCGCTCCAGTGTAGCCGCTGCGGTGTCATGCCTGCCTGCGCGGGCCTGCTGGGAGGCAGTGTCGAGCAGGGCGATGACAGCGGTGCTGGGCGGGGAGGACTCGAACGATTGCGATGGCTCGGGTTGGGGCAGGGGGGTGGCCGCCGTCGCACCTCCGGCCGCAGGATAAGGTGTTACAACGACAGCAGACTCCTCTGTCGACACAGCAGCCGTGGGGGTATCGGCGCCCGACTGAGGCAGGGGGGCCAGTGCGCGGTTTTCCACGGGCGCACGTATAGGCGCAAGTGAGCAGCCCGCCAGCATGATCATGCCGAGACAGGCCAGCGACAGTTTCAGTGTGGGTGGTGTCATCATTCCTCTCTGGCCTTACACTAAAAAATGTTTTTCAGGAAACGGGAGAGTGGATTGCCCTGCTCGTGCGCGCAGGGTGCAAATTCCTGTGGTGCCGAGCCGGCGATGAACGGCAACTGTGCGACTTCGCTACATCCTGATCCGGCGCGTAAATGGGTGGCGGCGTCCAGTGTTATGGTTTCGATGTCGGTTGGCGGTACCGGGCGCAACGGCTGTGTGCCGATACGGCTTATGGTATCACCCCAGACGCGCAGAGCGCCGCTCGCGCCCGTCAATCCGATGGGGCGATTATCGTCCCGTCCCAACCATGCCACCATCAGGTGCTGCCCACTGAAGCCGGCAAACCAGCTGTCGCGCAGATCATCTGTGGTGCCGGTCTTGCCGGCGATGGCGAGGCTGGCCGGAATCTGGGTGTAAAGCGAACGCGCAGTCCCCATGCTGGTCACTTCCTGCATGGCGCTGGTGACAAGAAACACAGGCGCTGGCTCAAATACCTGTCTGATCGACAGGCCATAATGCTGCAGCGGTTCGCCCTTTGCGGTGAGCACTTCGCGGATGGCGCGTAGCGGCATTTGAAAGCCGCCGCTGGCGAGCGTCTGGTACATCTGTGCAACTTCGATCGGAGCGAGTTCCATGGCCCCGAGTAGCATCGACGGATAGGGAGGGATGGTGCGCTCAACTCCGAGCTTCTTGAGTGTGTTCACAACATTGGGTATCCCAACCTCGATGCCGAGTCGGGCAGTCGCCACATTGAGTGATTGCGCGAGCGCTGTGTGTAGAGCGACTGGGCCGCGATATTCATGATCGTAGTTGCTGGGTGTCCAGACCTTGCCCCCCGGGTTCTTGACTGTGAGCGGGCTGTCATCAAGCTGTGTCGCCAGAGTGTATTTCTGGGGCTGCATGAGGGCGGTGAGATACACCGCCGGCTTTACCAGAGAACCGATCTGGCGCTGAGCGTCCAGCGCGCGGTTGAATCCGGAGTAGCGAGTATCGCGCCCCCCTACCACGGCCAATACTTCGCCATTTTCTGTGCGTGTTACCAGTGCTGCGCCCTCAAGCTTGCGGGCCGGGAGTTGATACTGTTTTTCCAGGCTTGCGATACGGGTACTCAGCGCCTTGTCCACACTGTCCTGTATCCGTGGATCGAGCGTGGTAAATATCTGAAGCCCCTCGGAGGTCAGATCCTCTTCCTTGTAATCGCGCTGTAATTGGCGTCGCACCAGATCCATGAAGGCGGGGTAGGGTGAAATCCCGCTGGGGGGGCGTTGGGTGACACCCAGCGTGGTCGCCTTCGCACTGGCCACTTCCTGGATGCCAAGGACACCTTCGCTGGCGAGGGTGTCGAAGATACTATTACGCAAGGCCAGGGCACGTGCTGGGTGACGACGCGGATCGTAGAAGGATGCTCCGCGCACCAGCCCGACCAGCAGGGCAAGGTGTGCGGGCTTGAGCTCCGTCAGGGGGCGGTTGAAGTAGAACTGGCTGGCCAGCCCAAAGCCGTGAATGGCGCGTTTGCCATCCTGACCGAGAAATATCTCATTGAGATAAGCCTCGAGAATCTCGTCCTTGGAGTAATGTGCCTCAAGCAGCAGCGACATGAGGGCTTCATTAAGCTTGCGCCATAGTGTCCTCTCCGCGCTGAGGTAAAAATTCTTGACCAGCTGCTGGGTAAGCGTACTGCCGCCTTGTACTGTGCTGCCTGCGCGCAGATTGGCCCATACCGCCCGCAGAATAGAAAACGGATCGATGCCGTGGTGCGCGTAGTAGTGACGATCCTCAATGGCGATCAGCATTTTGATCAGCAGCGGCGGGACATCGTTGATCTGCACCAGCACGCGGTCTTCGTGATGAGAGGGATAAATGCTGCCAATCAGCAATGGATCGAGACGCACCAGATCGACGGCAGTGCCGCTTATGGGGTCGCGTAGCATGCGCACGGTACCGCCATCGAATTCTGCCTGTACTGAAACGGAAGACTCTGTGCCATCCCAGAAGCGGAAGGAGCGGGTCACGAAACGCAAGCCATTGGGCATGCGTACAAACGTTCCGGGTGTTTCCGGGCGCGCCGTATTCACATAGCCAAGATTGACCAACTCCTGGCTGAGCTGCTCGGCGGTGAGGTTGACGCCCTGGAACAGTTCCAGTGGCCGGGCATAGACGCGCGCGGGTAATGCCCAGCGCTTGCCTTCAAACTGGGTGCGGACGGTGTAGTCGAGATAGGCAACATAGGGTATGCCAATAACCAGCATGCCGAACATGGCGTAAAGCATAAGCCGCGCCCATGGCCCAAGGGCTCGTGAGGCGTGGGATTTATTGCGTGGTGGTCTGGCTGCCATCGCTGCAAGTATACGTTTTTATCATGGACTTGGCATCATGGAGTGCTTGATTTCAGCATGGGCGCGACGTAGTCTAGCCGCACGCAACAGCCTGCCGGGGAGTGGCATGCTGGCCTGGCTGATTCATTGCTAAGGAGAGTAATGGGGTGAGTTTTGGAAATCCCGCCGGCACCTGTACGTTGAGGCTTGCTGCCCTCGTTGTTACGCTCAGCTTCGAGCTTGCGGCCTGTGGCAGCGTGACGACACAGTCCGGGATGCGAGCGCCCGTGGACGTTCAGGCTGGAGACTCCTCCGGAGCTTCCGTCTCTGCGTCGAGCATCAAGGTGCTGAGTGTGGCCAGGGAAAAACTCGATAGCCCCTATCAATATGGTGGGGCGGGACCAGACAGCTTTGATTGTAGTGGGCTGGTGTATTACGGCTATTTGCAAGCGGGTATCATACTGCCACGCACTGCACTCGCACAGTTTTCCCACACAACCCCAATCAGCGCGGATGAGCTCAAGCCAGGCGATCTGGTATTTTTCCGCCTGGGCGGCAGCCGTGTCTCGCACGTAGGCATCTACGAGGGTGGGCGCTCATTTATTCATGCGCCTTCCACGGGCAGAAGCGTGATGAGTGACAGCCTGGATAATCGTTACTGGCGTGAGCGCTGGGTTCGTGGCGGACGTATTGCCCTGGCATCACCATGACGCTGACGGAACTCCGTTATATTGTCGCGGTCGCACGCGAACGCCATTTTGGTCGTGCAGCGGTGGCCTGTCATGTCAGCCAACCGACATTGAGTGTGGCCGTACGCAAGCTTGAGGACGAACTGGGCGTCATGTTGTTTGAGCGCAATGCCTCCGACATTGCGATCACGCCGCTGGGCCAGCGCATTGTTGAGCAGGCCCAGCGTGCATTGGAGCAGGCGGAGGTGATCAAACACATTGCCCAGGAGGGCAGGGATCCATTGGTGGGGCCGCTGCGGTTGGGGGTGATCTACACTGTAGGCCCGTATTTGCTGCCACACCTGATTCCGGGTTTGCATCAGCGCGCACCACGGATGCAGTTGCTGCTTGAGGAAGGGTATACGGCGCATCTGGCGGAACAACTGCGGCGCGGCGACCTGGATGTCATCGTAATCTCATTACCGTTTGCAGAAGCAGGTATCGTCACCCAACCTGTTTATGATGAGCCATTCAAGGTGGTACTGCCGGCTCAGCACCCGTGGAAGAAAGAGAAACAGATCAAGGCGCGGTCGCTGGCGAAGGAAAATCTGTTGTTACTCGGCGCCGGGCACTGCTTTCGTGACCAGGTGCTCAAGGCTTGTCCTGAGTTGAATCGCGCCAGTGCCAGCGGTAGCCTGCAGCGCACCCTGGAGGGAGGGTCACTCGAGACCATCCGCCATATGGTGGCCTCGGGCGCCGGGATAACCGTATTGCCCTGTACCTCGGTGCATGGCCATGAGGCGGAGGAGCACATGTTGGCAACCCGGCCCTTCGCGGAGCCTGTGCCCAAGCGTCGTATTGCGCTGGCTTGGCGCAGCAGCTTCCCGCGGCCGCAGGCGATTGAGACGTTGCGGGCCGCAATATATGGCTCGCCGCTACGCTGCGTTACCATGCTGGACAAGGCATCACGCAGAAAATAGCAGTACCCGCGTTTTGTTATTAATAGTAAAAAACTATTAATAACATCTTTATAATCAATTAGATTTATCGATCTCCCGCCCTTATCATTCTCTTCAAGGTCGCACGACAGCGGTCGAAACGACAGTAACAGCAAGAGGAGATGATGATGAAAACGCAGGAATCAGTGACTGTAAAAAATATTGAGGCCGCCTTCGCTGGCGAGTCCATGGCTCATATCAAGTACCTGTATTTTGCCGGTATTGCCCGTGCCCATGGCGATGTGGATACGGCCAAGGTGTTCGAGGAGACTGCGGCGCAGGAAGTTCAGCACGCCTTCGGACACATGGACCTGCTTTATCCGAAGACCGAGATGGATGTGAAGCAGTGTCTGGAGATGGCCATTGCCGGTGAGACTTATGAATACACCGAAATGTATCCCAGCTTCCGGCACATGGCGGTCGAGGAAGGCAACAGTGCTGCCGTGGCGGAATACGACGAGCAGATTGCCGAGTCCAGGGAGCATGCTGAACGCTTCCGTGCCACCCTGGAAAAGGCTGCCAAGCGCTTCGCGGCACTTGCCAAGGTGGAGGAGCGGCATGCCAACAATTACCGCGCGACGCTTGCCAAGGTCGCAGCTGCCTAATCGGATAACGGAGGAGATGAAATCATGAAGAAATGGAAATGTGTGGTATGCGGCTTTATCTATGACGAGGCTGAGGGCCTGCTCAAGGAGGGGATTGCCCCCGGTACGCGCTGGGAAGATATCCCGGAGAACTGGGCCTGCCCGGAATGCGGCGTCGCCAAGGCCGATTTCGAGATGGTGTTGATCGAGGCGGCGTAATAGCAGGGAAGCACGGCGGATGAGGGCAACGCCCTCATCCGCTTTTTTATTGCCTGAACTACCGGGCAGGGCAGCGAATGCTGCTGATCAGACCGTCATTGATCCAGCGCTGCAACATGCAGGCGGCAGCGGCCGGTACAGTGTCTTCATCCAGCCAGCGACACAACCCGTCGCATATTTCAGCGAAACTGTGGTCGGAGTAGGCGGCCTGCCAGGCCCAGGCTTCGTCAGTGGGCAGGGAGCGGAACCAGGTCTTGAGTTCCTGGCGCCAGACCAGCCAGGTTACGGGTTGGCCGGCGCCCTGGGGCGGTGGTGGTGCAAGTTCCTGCTGGACAGCGTTCCATATCGCCGGTGCATTCCAGGTCAGTTCCAGCCGCTGCACTGAGGGATGGATTGAAAAGCGCAGGTCACCCCAGTGTTCGGCCGTGAGTCCGGCGAGGTCATCCAGCCGGATAACTGACGTATCGGCGGCATCGAAGGCCTCTGTCATGGCCCATTCGAATGCCGCCAGCTCCGCCAGCACCGGCTGCTGCTGGTAGAGGTCATGCGCACGGAGAAAGGCCGCCATGTGTTGGCCGAGGTAGCGCAGTGAAAAATGCTGCGACGGGTGCAACTGCACATAGGCGTGACAGAGGCTGTGAAACTGGTCATCACCCAGCAGGGTGTGCAGCGCTTCAAAGTCCTGTTCCAGCGCTTCACTCAGGCGTGCACGATAGGCATAGGCGTAGATGTCGAGTCGCCGGGAGGCGGAACCCTTGGCGTCACTTACAACAGCAGTGGCAATAGTGTTTATATCCTGCGTGCGCAGGAGGAAGCCTTGAAAGGCGTCTTGCAGCTGGGGCAGTGCGTGTGGGGGCATGTTTAGGCGGCCACCGGTTTTTCAGCCAGCACAGTGGTCGCCAGGGTCCGGGCGTGTGCCAGCTCAGCGATCAGTTCAGGCAGTTCCGGGATATTGTCATCACGCTCCAGTAATGTGCTCACCGCACCGAAACGCCGCACGGCTTGGGCATACAAATCCCACACCGGGTCAATAACAGGCGCATCATGAGTGTCGATGATCATATCGCCATTCATGCTGTGTCCTGCCAGATGAAATTGTTGCAGGCGATCAATCGGGATGGCCTCCAGAAAGGTGAGCGGATCAAAGCCATGATTGCGTGCGCTGACATAGATATTGTTGATGTCGAGCAATAGCAGGCAGTCGGCCTGTTCACACACGGCGCGCAGGAACTCCCATTCGCTCATGGCGGAGTCGGTGTAGGTGAGGTAGCTGGAGACGTTTTCCAGCAAAATACGCTGGCCGAGGAAATCCTGTACTTGTTTGACGCGGGTGACGACGTGCTGCAGTGCTTCTTCGGTATAGGGCAGTGGCAGCAGGTCATGCATGTTCTTGTGTTGGACGCCGGTCCAGCACAGGTGATCCGATATCCAGTGGGGTTCGATACGTTGCGCCAGTGTCTTGAGCTGTCGCAGGTAGTTCTGGTCGAGTGGATCGCCGGAGCCTATGGAGAGCGAGACACCATGCATCACGACAGGATAGTGGGCGCGGATGCGATCCAGGTAATCCAGCGGTTTGCCACCCGCCACCATATAGTTTTCCGACAGCACCTCCAGCCAGTCGAGCGGCGGCAGATCACGGAGCAGCGCCTGGTAATGGGTGGTGCGCAGGCCGAGGCCGTAACCGAGCGCAGGGCGTGTGAGTGCAGTGGCTGGCATATCAGTCAACGGATAAGGGATCTGTTTCCTGTTGCTGCAATTTGAGTAGTGCGGTCTCGCAATCTGCCTTGCTCATGCGCAGAAAACCCTGGCCCTTGCAGTTGTTGCTGCCTTTGCAGTTGTTGGCACTGGCGCAGTCGCCCTGGCCTTTGCAGGAGTTAACGCCAGCGCAGCGTACCTTGCCCTTGCCAGCGGGCTGCATGTCAGCGACGGTGGCAGCGAAGCCGGGGTTGAGCAGCAATGCTGCTGCCGCGCCCGCCAGCAGCAGGCTTTTCGGGAGTGTGGTGGCCATGGTGTTTCTCCATTTCATGATGGGCGGAATCCGGTTGCTTGAAGCAGGTAGAATGTTTATGCGCCGCGCAGCCGAAAGAGGCGCTTGATCCATTTTCTGGTGCGCGGTGTCAGCCCATCCTTAAGGCGCTGATCAGCCACGCGTCGGTTAATCTGGGCCAGTGTGGGGTATATGTGTATGACCTTGGACAAATCACTGGCCTTCATGTTCCGGGCAATTGCCAGCACATACTCATGAATCAGCTCCCCGGCACGGGGCCCGACCAGCGCAGCCCCGAGCAGACGCCCGTTCGGGCGTGTGATGATCTTGGCGCTGCCCTCGGTGGTGCCGTCGGCCTGGGCGCGATCAATGTCATGGAAGGGAAAGGTGTAGGCACGGTACGGGATGGCTTGCGCCTTGGCCTCATCTTCGGACAGGCCGACGCGTGCCAACTCGGGATCGGTGAAGGTGCACCAGGGAATATTGCGTGTTTGCGTTTTAGCGGGCAGATGGAATAAGGCATTGCGGAGTACCACGCCGGCCTGATGTTCGGCCATATGGGTGAACTGATAGGGTCCGCCTATGTCACCGCAGGCGTAGATATGCTTGTTGGTGGTGCGCAGACGTTGATCGAGCAGCAGTCGCCCCTGCTCAAGCGTGACGTCTGCGCGCTCAAGGCCAAGATTTTCGAGATTGAGTCGGCGTCCGGTGGCGACCAGCAGGTGTGATGCCTCCAGCAGCGTTGTTGTGCCCGACGGCTGGGTAATGTGCAGGCGCACACCGTTTACGCTGCGTTCTGCGCGCGTAGGTGTGCTGTCAAAGTGAAACTCTACGCCCTCCGTGCGTAATTTTTCAGTCACTATGTGGGCAAGGTCCGCATCCTCTCTGGGCAGAATGCGCTCACCGCGCTGTACGACATGCACGTGACTGCCCAGACGTGCAAATGCCTGTGCCATCTCGATGCCAATCGGGCCGGCGCCGAGAATGATGATCTGTGGCACGGCCTCCTGCAGCGTGAATACGGTTTCATTGGTCAGATAGGGGATGCTGTCGATGCCTGGAATGGACGGTATTGCCGGGCGCGAGCCGGTGGCCAGTACGAAATTTCGTGCGCGCAAGATACGGCCATCCATCTCAAAGCTGTCTGGTGCAGTGAATTGTCCAGCACCGAAGATGACCTCGACGCCCAGCTGACGGAAGCGTTCAGGACTGTCGTTGGGTTCAATCGCACGGATGACGGTATTAACGCGCTGCATGACATCCGCCAGCTGTATGGGTTGCAGTGCGGCGTTGATGCCGAAGCGCGCGGCCTCGCGTGTGGTGTGTGCAACGTGGGCGCTGTGCAGCAAGGCCTTGCTGGGGACGCAGCCGTAATACAGGCAATCACCGCCCAAGCGGTGTTTTTCCACCAGTACTACTTTTGCGCCCAGGGTGGCAGCGCCTGCGGCGGCGACCAGACCGGCCGCGCCGCCACCGATGATGCACAAGTCGTATTCTGTTCTTGCCATGAATCGCGTGCCCTGTAGTATGTGAGTGAGGGTGTGGACAACTTAAATTGATTCCCCTGGGCAAGCAAGCCCTTTACGGGCCTGAGTGCACGATTTGTGACTGGCGTAAGATAAACTTTATACTTTCGTGACAAAACGGGGGGTGGCTGTACGCCACAATACAGGCTCAGGTAATGGGAGGCGAACATGGCGGATGAACAGCTGCAGGCAGTGACACAAAGGCTATGGGTCAAGCTGATCATCGTATTGCTGTTCGTGGGCGGATTTGTATTGTTCTTTGTTGCGGGTGGCAGTGAGTGGGTGAGCCTGGAGGCGCTGAAACAGAACCGTGATCAGTTGCTGACATTTACCGGGCAGCACTACTATGCGATGTTGTTCGGGGGTATGGTGGTCTATGCGGCGTCTACCGCATTGAGTGTGCCGGGCGCGACGGTGTTGTCGCTGGCTGCGGGCTTGCTGTTCGGACGCTGGGTAGGTGCAGGGGTGATCGTGATCGCGGCGACTACAGGCGCGACGCTGGTTTTTCTGGCGGCACGCTATTTGTTTGCAGAAGCAGCGCAACGGCGTGCGGGTGGTATGGCCAAGAAGCTTATTGCGGGCTTTCATGAGAATGCGTTTAACTATCTGCTGTTTCTGCGGTTGGTGCCCTTATTCCCATTCTGGTTGGTGAATCTGGCGCCAGCATTTACGCCTGTCAAGACGCGTACTTATGTGGCGGCTACCGCGCTGGGCATTATCCCCGGCAGCTTTGTATTTGCCCATCTCGGCCAATCGTTGGGGCGTATCGATTCGGCACAACAGCTTGTGTCATGGGAGATACTGAGTGCCTTTGCCCTGCTCGGGCTGTTTGCGCTGTTGCCGGTGCTGGTGAAAAAGCGGCGGCAACCGTCTCCCGTGGCCAATCATGTGAGTGACAGATGACAGCATGGAGGCTTCAGTGGCCACAAGCATCATAGTAATTTTTATTATTCTCGCCATGGCCTGGGCCAATGGCGCCAATGACGTCTCGAAAGGTGTGGCGACATTATCGGGCTCCGGTGTCTCCAGTGCAGCGCGTGCGCTGGCATGGGGCACGTTTTGTACGCTGTTGGGCGGACTGGCGGCGGCGGTGTGGGGTGCGGCATTGATCAATGCCTTCAGCAGTGGATTTTTGGCCGCTGATTTTCCGGTGACGCTGGGTTTTGTGGGCGGAGTCATGACAGGTGCTGCGGTTTGGGTATTGCTGGCCACGCGCATGGGTCTGCCGGTGTCTACGACGCATGCCTTGCTGGGTGGTATTGTCGGTGCCGTGCTGGTTCTGGGAGGCCCCGAGGGCCTGCGCACTGCGGCAGTGACCAACAAGGCCTTGTTGCCATTGCTGCTGAGTCCGTTGCTGGCCATCGGGTTGTGCTGGGGCCTGTTGCTGGTGGCGCGCTATGTCGAGAAAAAAGTGCCGTCCTGGAGGCCAGGGTGCTGTGAGCAGGCAGACTGGCAGCGTAATCCGTTTGTGTGTGCCGAACCTGCGACACCCGTTCCACCACCGCTCGCGCAACGCGTGCTGACCGTGCTGCACTGGTTTTCCAGTGGCGCAACCAGTTTTGCCCGCGGCCTCAACGATGTGCCCAAGATCGCGGCTTTCCTGATACTGACCTTGGCACTCTCACCCGGTCTGGCCCTCAGTGCGGACAATGCCGTATGGCCGATCATGGCAGTTGCCGTGGTGATGGGTATGGGCGGCTGGTGGGGTGGTATGCGCGTATTGCATGTGCTGGCACACCGTGTTTCGCCGCTCGACTCTACCCGTGGCCTGGCCGCCAATCTGGGGACGTCGCTGCTGGTGCTTAGCGCCACTCCGCTGGGCTTGCCGGTCTCGACAACGCATGTCAGTACCGGTGCACTGATGGGTGTGCGCTGGAGCGAAGATGCCAAGCCGGCACAGCACGATGCCTTAAAGCTGGTGTTGTATGGCTGGCTGGTAACATTTCCGCTGGCAGGCGGCATGGCGGCCTCGTGTGCGTGGCTGTTTCAGAGACTGGAGTAAGACGCTTATGCATGCCACACTGCCCCTGCTGGAGACCACCCACTTCCCCGCCCTGCGGCGTGGTCAGCTACAAACACTGCAAGTGAACCTCGGCTATTTGTGTAATCAGCAGTGTGTGCACTGCCATGTCAATGCAGGCCCACGGCGCACGGAAATCATGCAGCGTGAAACGATTGACTGCATCATTGATTATTTGCGCGCGGCCATCGCCCGCCCGCAGGGGGTTGCTGTGCTGGATCTCACGGGGGGCGCGCCGGAGATGAATCCGCACTTCCGGTATCTGGTGCAGGCTGCGCGTGGCCTGGACGTGCATGTCATTGATCGTTGCAATCTCACCATTCTGGAGCAGCCGGGGTATGCCGACATGGCCGAGTTTCTGGCCGCGCAGCAGGTCGAGATTACGGCTTCATTGCCGTGTTATCTGGAGGACAACGTAGACGCACAGCGTGGCAAGGGCGTCTTCGAGACCAGCCTGCGGGTGCTGCGTAACCTGAATGCGCTGGGCTATGGCCATGAGGGCAGCGGGTTGGTGCTGAATCTGGTGTACAACCCCCAGGGGCCCGTTCTGCCGCCGCCCCAGCCGCCCTTGGAGCGGGATTACAAAAAGTATCTGGGCGAGCAGCACGGCGTAGTGTTTAACCAGTTGTATACACTGGCCAATATGCCGATACAACGCTTTGGCAGCATGCTGATTTCCAAGGGTCAGTTCGAAGATTATATGCAGTTGTTGCGGGATGCTCATCAGGACAGTAATCTTGAGACTGTCATGTGTCGCTCGCTGATCAGCGTCGACTGGCAGGGCTATGTGTACGATTGTGATTTCAACCAGATGCTCAATCTGCCACTGCACGTCAGTGGCCAGCCACGGGTACATCTATCCCAGTTGCAAGGCATCAATCTTGAGAACCGCCCGATCGTTGTGAAAGAACATTGTTATGGCTGTACGGCAGGGCAAGGCAGCAGCTGTGGTGGCGCATTACTTAAACAGGAACCCTCATGAACACGCACGTTGACAATGTATTGGAGCGTTACTCCGAAGGCGCGAAGGAAAGACAGGCAACATTGTGCTGTCCGGTGAGCTATGACCCGGGTCTGCTGGCGCTGCTGCCACAGGAAATTATTGAGAAGGATTATGGTTGCGGTGACCCTTCGCGTTATGTGCGTGCAGGCGACGTGGTGCTGGATCTCGGCAGTGGCGGTGGCAAGGTGTGCTATATGGCGGCGCAGGTAGCAGGTCCGGGCGGGCGCGTACTGGGTGTGGACATGAACGACGACATGCTGGCCCTGGCGCGCAAATATCAATCCGACATGGCTGCACAGCCGGGTATGGCGTCAGTGCAGTTTCTGAAGGGCAGGATTGAGGATCTGGCGCTGGATGTGGAGGCCATGGAGCGCCAGCTTGCCGGGGACCCAGTGAGTTCCGCAACAGAGTTTGCCGCGTTCACTGCCTGGCAGGAGACACAGCGCCGCGATCGCCCGTTGATTGCCGATGGTTCAGTCGATGTCGTAATTTCAAACTGTGTGCTCAACCTAGTGGACGATGCCCGGAAGCCGCAACTGGTGCGCGAAATATTCCGGGTGCTCAAGCCGGGCGGACGGTTGGCAATCTCGGATATCGTCAGCGATGAATTCGTGCCGGAAAATATGAAAAGCGATGCCGAGTTGTGGACAGGTTGTATCTCCGGCGCATTTCAGGAGCAGGAGTTTATCAACGCCTTCGTCGAGGCGGGGTTTCTTGCCGTGCAGTATGACAAATGGGATGCCGCCCCGTGGCAGGTTGTTGATGGCATCGAATTCCGTTCCGTGACGCTTACCGCTGTGAAAGGCGCGGGTACGGCCTGTCTCGATTATGGGCACGCTGTGATTTACCGTGGGCCCTATGCCTCGGTCACCGATGATGAGGGCCACATCTACCTGCGCGGCGAGCGGATGGCGGTATGTGAGCGCACCTACAGGCTGTTAACGGCAGAGGGGCCTTACCGGGAGCATTTTATCGGTATTGCACCACAGCTGGCGAGCGAACCCGTACCGTGGTGTGCGCCTGTCGGTACGCGCCGCCCGGTGGCCGCTACCAAGGAGGGGCGCCATACGCAGCCGTCGGCACAGGCTTGCTGCTGATGCAGGTTACAAGAGGTTGCTATTCGGGTGCGGCAAAGCTGATATCGCCGTAAAAGGCGGCGGTACTGGCGCCCGTATTATCGGTGTCGGTCATGATGGCAATGCCTGAAATCATGGGCGGTTCTTCGCCGAAGGCACGTTTGTAATCCTGGTAGATGTTGCGCTCCTCCGTGACCCATAGGCCGGACTGCTCATTGCCGCTTTGCACCACAATCATCTTCACGGAGTCGGTATAACTGTTGTCGAGGATTGCCCCGACCGGACTCTTGTTGTCCCAGATGTAATTGATGGCGCCTATGGGAACATCGCCGTATAAAATTCGTGCAGCCTGATATTTGAGTCTGCGACCCAGGCTGACCTTGTCAGGTTCGTAGGCAAAGGTGACGTAGATGCGTGCGGCGTAGTCGTCACCCTGTTTGGAAGTGACGTCACCGGCCTCAATCACATGTTCTATTTTCCAGCGCCAGCGCAGCAGAGGATATTTTGCGGGATCAATCTGAACGCTACGGGTGAGGCCCGAGGCCGCAGCTTCGCTCTGTGCCTCGACCACAGTTACACCGCCATCATTTACCAGCCGGTAGTGCGTATGGCGGTCGATTTTGGGAAATGTCAGGGGTTGCCACGGCTGGGGTATGGCCCCGCCGGGGCTGGCGGCAGAGAATGCCCCGTCCGTCATGGGCTCGCCGCCCTGGGTAAGGCCTGCCGCGCCCAGCAGCAGCACCGACAGTATCAGCCCCCAGACGGGGTAGCGTGGGCTATGGCATGTGTGCATGAGGTATCTAGCCAGCCCAGGGTTCGGCAAGCAACGCCCGAATCTGATGCTCCGTTTTATCATAGTTGCCCTCACCGATATGGGTATAGCGCACCACGCCCTGCTTGTCGATCAGATAAAGCGTGGGCCAGAACCGGTTACGATAGCGTTTCCAGATGGCGAAATCGTTGTCGATGGCAATGGCATGGCGTATCTCATGTTCGTTGACATAGCGTGTGACATTCGCGATCTTTCCCTCATGCGCAAACTCGGGTGTGTGTACCCCGATGATAACGGCACCCTGGGGCGCATACCGCTCATGCCATTGCTTGATGTAGGGTTCGACATTGCGGCAGTTGGAGCAGCCATAGGTCCAGAACTCCACCAATACCACCTTGCCCCGCAGTTCTGCCAGGCGCAGGGGTTTGCTGTTGAGCCAGGTCGGGCTGTTGATTTCCGGTGCAGCCCACGCCTCCTGTGCAGGGGCGATAGTGGGTATTTGCAGCAGCAGGACATACGCCAGCGTGGTGAATACGCAGGCCGGTAATCGATGATAGCGCGGCAGCAGTGTCATAGAGTCCTCACAGTAGTGGCAAGTCTTGATGTACTCTATACGCGATAGCACGCTATATAATCACAAAAATATAAAATCCCGGTCACATCTCATGCCTGCACACACCCCCTGCGCTGATAGGCATGTTCCGATACACCTGTTTGCTGATCTTGATGCTCTGAGTGACGCGGCGGTCGGACGCATTGCAGAGATTGCGGCAGAGTCCATTGCCCAGCGTGGAGTATTCCATATTGCGCTGTCCGGTGGCGCCACGCCACGCCATCTGTATGAGCGGCTGGCGCGTGCGCCGTATGTACCCACCATTGACTGGTCACG
Organism: Gammaproteobacteria bacterium; assembly: GCA_030680605.1. NCBI lineage: Bacteria > Pseudomonadati > Pseudomonadota > Gammaproteobacteria > Gammaproteobacteria bacterium. Next base: position 330,742 of record JAUXUQ010000002.1, read on the forward strand.
GGTGCATGTCTATTTTGGGGATGAGCGCTGTGTGCCGCCCGATCATCCTGACAGTAATTTCCGCATGGCCAATACGGCGTTGCTGATGCATGTGCCGATTCCGCCAGCACAGATTCACCGCATCAGCGCCGATCTGGCCTATGTGCGGCAGTGCGCGGCGGCCTATGCGGCCGTGCTGGCATCCAGTCTGCCCGTATGCAACAACGTGCCACAGTTTGATCTGGTGCTGCTGGGTGTCGGGCCGGATGGACACATTGCCTCCCTGTTTCCCGCGACAGGCAGTGCGCTTTCCGAGCGGCGCCCAGTAACTGCTGTGTATGCTGACAGCATGCACGCCTGGCGTATCAGCATCACCTTGGCCGTGATCAACCAGGCGCGCCATATCCTGCTGTTGGCGGCAGGTTCGAACAAGGCAGAAATTCTGCAGCGTGTGTTGCGCGACGATCCGCCAGCTGTAGCACCGCTGCCGGTGCAGAGAATACAGTCGCAGGGCGAACTGGAATGGTATCTGGACCAAGCCGCGGCGGCGAGGATGCCGGCACCGCCATGAAAGTGCTGGCAGGCGACATCGGCGGCACCAAGACCTGGTTGCAGGTGACGGAGTTTTCTGGCGCAACGTCCCGTACGCTGGCGGAGCAACGCTTTGTCAGTGCGGCCTATCCAGATCTGTTGCCCATGGTGCGTGAATTCCTGCTGAGTGCCGGTATCCCAGTGGTAGACGCCGCCTGTTTTGGTGTGGCTGGTCCGGTACAAGGCGATGTCGCCCGCCAGACCGTGCGCGTGACCAACTTGCCATGGCAGCTTGATTCGACAGCACTGGCACAGGCGTCGGGGATTCCAAAGGTGAGTCTGATCAATGATTTTCAGGCGGCAGGTTACGGTATCGAGGCTCTGACTGCAGCGGATGTTGCAGTGTTGCACCCGGGAGATCCGCAGCAGCATGCGCCGCGTCTGGTAGTGGGCGCGGGCACCGGGTTTGGCACGGCGCAGTTGATCTGGCAACAGGATCATTACGCGGTGTTCCCGGCCGAGGCCGGTCATGCCGAGTTTGCCCCCAGTGATGCGCTGCAGGCAGAATTCTCGCAATATCTGATGCAGCAGGGTGGCCGTGGATTTTACGATCGGGTGCTGTCAGGCAACGGCCTGGTAAACTGCTACGAATTTCTTGCCACCCGCCAGTCAGGCAATGTGTCTGCCACCCAGCAGCAAGCCATTCACGATGAGGAAGATGTGGCGGCAAGCATTACACGGAGGGCATTGGCGGAGGACGATCCGCTGGCCAGTGCGGCGCTGGATTTCTTTATCACGCTGTACGGTGCGTGGACGGGCAGTCTGGCGCTGATTACGCAGCCACGTGGCGGGGTGTATGTCGCAGGCGGTATCGCCCCCAGAATTATCGAGCGGATACGCACGGGAGGCTTTATGCAGGCCTTTCTCGACAAGGGGGTCATGACGCCGGTGGTTGCTGCCATGCCGGTGCAAGTCGTACTCAATACCAAAGTAGGTCTTATGGGCGCTACTCTGGCAGGTAGCCGACTGTGATGCGGGCGGGCTTGCGCGCACCGGTGGATTGCGGTGAAATGCCATTATGACAGAGGTGGCCCAACACAAAATCAGGGTTGATGTAGAGACAACCTACATCAGCGAACAGTCGATGCCTGAAAAGCAGCGGTTTGTGTTTGCCTATACCATCACGATTCAGAATCTTGGCAGCATCGCTGCCAGGCTGTTGACCCGCCACTGGGTCATCACCGACGCCAACGGCAAGACGCAGGAGGTGCGGGGCGAGGGCGTGGTGGGCGAGCAACCTTACCTGCTGCCGGGCGAGGGCTTTCAATATACCAGCGGCACACTGCTTGAAACGTCCTTTGGCAGTATGCAGGGTAGCTATCAAATGCTGGCCGATGACGGTACCCGATTCGACGCGGCCATTCCGCCGTTTACCCTGTCCGTACCCTATACCTTGCATTAGTATCTCTCGTCTCAGACACCACCCTCTCGTCGTGCTGCGCTACGCTTATACCTTGCTGGCCCCGATATATGATTGGGTGGTTGCGGCGGCCAGCCAGAACTGGCGGCAGGACAGTCTGGCCGCACTGGCAGCGATGCCGACGGGTGTGCATGGCAAGCGAATACTGATTGCGGGCATTGGCAGTGGGCTGGATATTCCGTACCTGCCACAGGGTGGAAGTTATGCGGGCCTGGACATCACTCCAGCGATGCTGAGGCGTGCGCGGGCACGTGCACAGCAGTGTGATAGACAGATTGAGCTGCAACAGGCAGACGTCATGGCCTTGCCTTATGCTGACGCATCATTCGATGCGGTTGTCATGCACCTGATTGTGGCCGTGGTACCGGATGCGGAGCGCGCATTAAGGGAGGCGGCACGCGTGCTCAAGCCGGGTGGCAGAATTTTCATTCTCGATAAATTTCTGCGCCCCGGACAGCGTGCCCCGCTGCGTCGCATGCTGAGCCCGCTGCTGGGCAGGATCGCAACACGTATGGATGTGGTATTTGAACAAGTGTTGGCTACAGTACCGTCACTGCAGGTTGTGTGTGATGTAGCGCTCAACGGTGGCTGGTTCCGACGCATAGAGCTGCAAAAAATATGACCGGGACCTATACGGCCTCGCGCTGCTTTTCTGCAACGGCATTGCCGAGCCCGGCGAAGTCATGCAGGGTAAGCTGCTCGGCGCGCACGCCGGGATTAATGCCTAACGCCTGAATTTCGTCTGCGGTCAGCAATTCCTTCAGTGTGTTGCGCAGGGTCTTGCGCCGCTGGCCGAAGGCGGCGCGTACCACCTGCCCGAATATAGACTCGTCACTGACGGCGACCGGCGGTGTGGGATGGGGCACCATGCGGATGACGGCGGAGTCCACCTTTGGGGGCGGGGTAAACGCACCCGGTCCGACATGAAATAATTTCTGTACTGTGCAGCGGTACTGAATCATGACGGACAGGCGCCCATAGGTGCGCCCGCCTGGCGCGGCAATCATGCGCTCCACTACTTCATGTTGCAACATGAAGTGCATGTCGCGGATGCAATGCGCCTGCGCCAGCAGGTGAAACAGCAGTGGTGTGGATATGTTGTAGGGCAGGTTGCCAATGATGCGCAGCCGTGAGTTGCCCTGCATCAGGCTGCAAAAATCAAAGCGCAAGGCATCCTGGTTATGAATGCGCAGATTTCCCATCTCCGCGCACGCATGTTGCAGTGGTGCGATCAGATCCCGGTCAAGCTCAATGACGTCCAGCGTGCCTACAGTGCGCAACAAGTCGTGGGTCAGTGCCCCGCGCCCGGGGCCTATCTCGACCAGCGCCTCACCTGGCTGAGGCTGCAGGGCAGAAATTATGCGCTGGATGACGGTACGGTCGTGCAGAAAGTGCTGGCCAAAGCGTTTGCGCGCAACCCCCGATCCCATGCTAGTCATGACGGGCGTTGCGCGCTGCAAGTGCGAGGGCCGCCTGTATCGCTGCCAGCAGGCTGCCACTGTCGGCCTTGCCGCTGCCTGCGAGTTCCAGCGCCGTGCCATGATCGACTGAGGTGCGGATGATAGGTAGCCCCAGCGTAATGTTGACGGCGGAGCCAAAACCGAGATGTTTGAGTACCGGCAGGCCCTGGTCATGGTACATGGCCAGCACGGCGTCTGCAGGCGCCAGGGTGGCAGGTACAAACACGGTGTCTGCGGGCAGCGGTCCCCGCAAGTGCATGCCTTCGGCGCGCAGCCTGGCAATGACAGGCTCAATGACCTCAATCTCTTCATGCCCCAGGTGTCCGGCTTCACCGGCATGGGGGTTGAGGCCGCATACCAGAATATGCGGGTGCAGAATGCCAAAACGAGCCTTCAGGTCGTGATGCAGTACACGTAACACGGCTTCGAGGCGTGGCTGCGTAAGTGCCCGGCTGACCTCCCTCAGCGGCAGGTGGGTGGTAGCCAGTGCCACACGCAGCCCCGGTACCGCGAGCATCATTACTGGTTGTGGGCTCTGGGTCAGCTCGGCCAGAAATTCGGTGTGGCCGGCGAAAGAAATACCGGCATCGTTGATCAGGGCCTTGTGTACTGGTCCGGTGACTAATGCGTCAAATTCTCCCGCGAGGCAGGCTTGGACTGCATGATGCAATGTCTCCAGCACGTAGCCGGCATTGGCCGGATCGAGTTGCCCGCAGCGGACCGGCTTGGCCAGCGGGACAGACATGACCTTGAGCGTGCCGGCTGTGTGCGGTTGCGCCGCTTGTGTTGGCGCGTAGACTTCGAGTCTGAGTGGGAGGCCGAGGGCTTGAGCGCGCGCGGTGAGCAAGACGGGATCCGCCACGGCAACCACCATGGCAGGGAAGTCCCGCTGCGCGATCTGGACACAGAGGTCGGGTCCAATGCCGGCGGGCTCACCGGGCGTGAGGGCAAGGCGGGGTATCATGTAACTCCGGTATGTACTCGGGGTGCTGCTGTAGTTGTCGGTAGTGACGCCAGAGCAGTCCTGCGTTTCGCTTCCGCATCAGGCTGGTTGGCGATGCGCTTGCTTGATTTACAGATCCTCGGCCTTGTATTCAACATAGGCTTCGTCGCGCAGTCCACGTAGCCATATTTGGGTCTGTTCTTCGATCTTGCGCTGACGGATGGCTTCCCGCGCCTGGTTGCGCTGGAACTCCCGGGTGTTGTCGTGATCGCGACGCTCCATGACCTGCACAATATGCCAGCCGAAGGAGCTTTGGAAGGGCGCGCTGGTCTCGCCGGGTTTCAGGGCATTCATGGCTTCTTCAAAGCGAGGGTCAAAATCACCCGGATTGGCCCAACCTAACGCCCCTCCATTGGTTGCGGTAGTCGCGTCATCCGAATTGGCACGCGCCAGATCGCCAAAGTCATCCCCACCCACAATGCGCTGGCGGAGCTGCTCCAGTCGATTTTGTGCATCCTGATCTGATGTAAGTTCGTTGGTGCGCAGCAGGATATGACGTGCCTGGGTCTGGCGCACCACATGCTGTGTCTCTCCACGCACCTCCAGCAGTTTCACGATATGAAACCCGCTGGCCGAGCGTATGAGGTTGCTGGTTTCGTCTGGCTTCAACTGTGGTACAACATCTGCAAACAGACTGGGTAGTTGTGCTGCGGTACGCCAGCCAAGGTCGCCGCCCTCTAACGCCTGCGGGTCGTCGGAACTGGCAATGGCCAGTTGGCCGAAGTCCTCGCCTGCACGCAAGCGATCCAGTACCAGCTGCGCACGAGTTTGTGCCGCTTTTACAGTTTCTGGAGAAGCAGCTTCCGGCAGGGCGATGAGAATCTGGCTCACGCGGTATTCATTGCTGGCGCTGGCTGTCTGCTGTGCCCCGCGCGCCGCAATGTGGTCGTTGATTTCCTGGTCGGTGACGTTGATGCGGCTGTCCACCTGTCGTTGACGCAGGCGATTGATGATGATCTCGTGACGGATATTTTCCCGAAATACGGCAAAATCGAAACCATCACGCGTGAGTATGTTGCGAAACTCGCTGAGCGACAGATTGTTCTGTTTTGCTATGGTGTCAAGCGCGCGCGTAAGCGTGTCATCATCAACACGAATGCCGGTGCTTTCAGCAAGCTGCAGTTGCAGGCGACGGATGATAAGACGCTCCAGTACCTGTTTCTGCAGAACATCCTGTGGGGGAATATCGATATTCTTCTGCTGCAGCTGCTGTACGATGGTACGCAGTTCAGTGTTGAGCTCGCTCTGGGTGATGACGTTGTTGTTGACCACGACAAGAATTCTGTCCAGCGGGATAACGCGCTCAGCAGCCTGCAATGCGGGAAATGGGAGTAGCAGGGCGGCAAGAAAATAGTAATGTAGTTTCATCGTGGCTATGTTGTCAGTGGGCGAAGGTGGAGGAATCCAGCAAGCCTTCCAGTCCCTTGCGGTATTCCTGGTCACCAAAGCTGGTCAATCCTTTCAGTTCCAGTTGAAGGAACAATGCGGTATTGCTGTCGCCTGCGGTGTTGTTGATGAAGCGGCGTGTAGTGACGCGCACTCTCCAGCAGCAGGTGTCGTACTCAATGCCGGCGAGTGATTCGAGCGTGCGGCTGTCTGACAGTGAGTAGTTCCAGCGTGCCACGGCGTTCCAGTGACGTTGCTGGTTCCAGCTGATCGGCCAGACCGCAGAAACGTCGGTCTGTTCCAGTGACTCCTGCTGATAGCGGTAGGACAGGTTAATCAGGTGTTTATCATCCGAACGGTAGCGCAGACCCAGGGTTCCCGTGCTGATCTCGCCCTGCTGCCGGTTCCAGAGCAGGTTGGCCGTTGCACTCCAGTTTTTGACAAATTCCCTGCTGCTGAGTTCAGCGACTATATCGGAGTTTGTCGTAGTCTCGGCGGGATCACTCGGGAGCAGGGTTACTCTGCGATCGCTGAAATAGTAAATTTGCCCCAAACTTGCACGCAGTCTTTCCTGACCGCTGTCGGCATCCAGCAATCGTGAGCTGAGCGCAAGCGTAACCTGGTTGGCGTCGCCCACGCGGTCGGCGCCGCTGAAGCGGTTGGCCTGGAACAGGTTGGCGAAGGTGAAGCTGGTATCGCCACTGTCGAAAACCGGGATGTCGGACTGATCCTGATAGGGTACATATAGATAGTACAGGCGTGGCTCGAGGGTTTGGGTGAATCGGCGTTCGTCAAAGGTCGCGTCGCGCTCGAAAAATACCCCGCTGTCGAAGCTGAAGAAGGGTAATGTCCGGCTTGTATCATACGATGTGCTGGGCGCCTTGTTGTTCAACAGGTACTGGGTATGTCGCAGACCGAACGTGGGCAGCAGGTACCCTGCATCAAATGCGTGGGGTAACGTTACCGTGGGTTGCAGGTCGATGCGCTGCGCTGTGAGACTGTCTGCCCGGTCGAAATGCACGTACTCGCCATTGAATGTGGTAGTCGTGCCCCAAGGTTGTTGCGGCAATATCGAGCCGAACAGCAGTTGCGGCAGACGCTGATAGGGGCGCTCGGCGGCCGGAATTGTTTCGTCGACCGTTTGATAGCCTTGTAGCCGCCCAGTCACGTTCCAGTCATCTGCCCGGTAGGTGGTTTCAGCGCGACGTTCAAGGTGCGTGGTGCTGGCGAGGCTCAGTGTGTCACCTAATTGCTCAAAGTAATTATCGTCCGACACATAGTTAAAGTTGACGTCGGCGCTCCAGCGCGGAGCGAAGCTACCGCTATGGCGATATCCAAGCAGTATGCGGTCGCGGTTCTGAAGGTTGTCATCCGGCAGGTAGCCCAGATCAAGCTGGCCGTGGCTTTGGGGGGTGAGGTAACGGAACTCCCCCAGCAGATGCAGACCGCGCTTGCTGATGCTCCGGGCCGTCAGGGTGGCATCGTACTTGGGTGCAATATTGAAATAGTAAGGAATGCGGATGTCGGTGCCGGTCTCAGTGGCGCTGCCGAAACTGGGTGCCAGAAAACCCGACTTGCGCCTGTCGTTCAGCGGGAAGCTGAGGTAGGGTGAATAGAATATCGGCAGGCCCTTGAACTCAATCCATACATTGCGCGCGGTGCCTACGCCCTCAGCCTGGTCGAGCCTGATGTCGGAGGAGTGCAGGTACCAGTCATCATTGCCGGTATTGCAGGTTGTGTAGAGGCCACCCTTGATGCGTTGATGGTCGCGATTTTCAAAGACAACGCTGTCGGCACTGCCGCGACCATGCCTCTCGGGTAGCCAGAAATCAGTCACCGTGTTGATTTCGCCGGTGTCGTTGCCGAGATTGTAGTGGGCAGTATCGCCCAGCAGGCTCAGGCCGTTTTGCCGCAGGCGTATATTACCCGAGGCCTGCAGACTATCCTGGGTGCGGTTGTAGATGACGTTGTCGGCTGCCAGTTCCCGGCCAGAGCGGCGCACCAATACGTCTCCCCGGAAATTGAAGATTTCGTTTTGCAGTGCCTCGGAGGTGTCGGCATCCAGATAGGTGGCGTCGTCACCGGCCGGTGTAAGCGGCTCGCGCAAGTTGTGTGCCAACCCAGGCTCGCTGCACAGGTCAAAGTCTGCGCCGTTGCCTGCGTGCGTGGTTAGCGGCAGGCCTAGGAGCAGGCTGGCCAGTATGGGTAACTGGAGAAAGCGCGGTAGTAGCTTGCGCAACACAAGGCGACTCTTGTTGGTTATAGTATGACTTTGCCTAAAATCGCACAGAATGGCCCCTGGTTCAATCCTTATGTTCAATCCGCAATCCGCCCATGACTGAGCGCCTTGATGAGCTGGCGCGCTGGTTGGGCAGTGCGCTGGGGCCCGCCCGCTATGAGCTTGCGCCTGCTTCCAGCGATGCCAGCTTCCGGCGTTACTTCCGCGTGCGCCAAGGCGAGCAGACATATATCGTGATGGATGCACCTCCAGGGCACGAGGACTGCCGTCCTTTTGTGGCTATAGCTCGCCGCTTTCTGGGGCTGGGTCTGCATGTGCCAGCAGTCCTGGCGCAGGACATGGAGCGTGGTTTTCTGTTGCTCAGCGATCTGGGCACTTGCTGCTATCTTGATGCGCTCAATGCCGATAGTGTGGATGGCCTGTATGGCGATGCGCTGGAGGCCCTGTGGCGACTGCAGTCGCACTGTGACAACGAGGCTGCGCAGTTGTCGCTGTACGATGAGGCGCTGCTGTTGCGGGAGATGGCCTTGTTCCGGGACTGGTTTCTGGATCGCCATCTGATGCTGACCTTGAGTCAATCCCAGGCGGCATTACATGCGCAAACCTGCGGGTTGCTTGTGGCCTCTGCGCTGGAGCAGCCGCAAGTGTGTGTCCACCGCGACTATCATTCGCGCAATCTGATGGTGACGGCAGTCAACAATCCCGGCATATTGGACTTCCAGGATGCGGTATACGGGCCGATTACCTATGATCTGGTGTCGCTTCTGCGTGACTGCTATATCGCGTGGCCGCGACCACAGGTAGAGGCCTGGGCGCTGGGTTATCATGCCCGGTTGACGGCGTCGGGGTTGCTGCGAGGCGTCGATGCGACCCGTTTTCTGCGCTGGTTTGACTGGATGGGTGTGCAGCGGCATCTAAAGGCGGTCGGTATCTTTGCCCGCCTCAACATCCGCGACGGCAAGCCGGGCTACCTCAAGGATATTCCGCGCTCACTGGGCTATATGGTGGGGGTGAGCGGGCGCTACGCCGAGCTCGCCCCATTGCACACGCTGTTGTGCGAGCAGGTGTTGCCGCGCATACATGAGCAGGCACCATGAAGGCGATGATACTGGCTGCGGGTCAGGGTACACGCATGCGCCCGCTCACGGATCACACCCCCAAGCCGTTGCTGCAGGCGGGGGGGCAGATGCTGATCGAATATCACATCAAGGCGCTGGTGGGTGCAGGTATACGTGAGCTGGTGATCAACCATGCCCGCTTTGGGCGCAGTATTGAGCAGGCGCTGGGTGATGGCGCCCGCTATGGCGCGTTAATTCATTATTCAGCCGAGGGCGAACAGCCGCTGGAAACCGGCGGCGGCATCTACCATGCCTTGCCACTGTTGGGCGAGGCACCTTTTGTGGTGGTGAATGCCGACATCTGGACCGACTACCCATTGACACGTCTGCCTGATGTACTGACAGGGTTGGCGCATCTGGTGCTGGTGGATAACCCGCCGCACCATGCAGCAGGCGATTTCACATTGTGTGACGGCAGGGTCATCGATGATGCCGGATCCAGGCTTACTTACAGCGGTATAGGCGTCTATCATCCGCGTTTGTTTGCAGGCTGTGAACCCGGCGCATTCCCGCTCGCGCCCTTGTTGCGTGAGGCGGTGCGCGACAATGCTGTGAGCGGTGAGTATTACCCTGGTCGCTGGCTGGATATAGGTACGCCGGATCGCTTGCACCTGCTGGATCAACAGCTGCGGCAGTAGTTGCCGGCGTATGTCGCATCTGCTTGCTGTTAGCAGCGCATGGCTTCAGCCATGCTGCACAGACCGCGCCAGTGGTGAACGCGTTGCGGGTGATGTAACCCGATGCAATCAGCATTGAATCACTCGCCATGCATTTTGCGGCGACATTCTCGACGCGCTGCACGTCGTGTGGAAGTGCCGCTGCGTTTTGCCGTTACGCCACAAGGGTATAGCAGGCGGCAGATTATCTTGCGGTGGAGCTGGCCGCAGTGCTGGCCCGGTGACGCATTCGATACCACAGCAGCCCCAGCTTTTCACGCAGTGCCAGGCTAGAGGCCTGCAGGGCGATGGCGCTGGGCAGCCAATGGAGCAAGGCGCCGTGGCTGCGCGTAGTTGCAAACATCGCAGGGGCTGGCGTTATGGCCAATCCGGCCTGCCTGAAAATGTCTGCGGCGCGTGGCATGTGCCAGGCGTGGGTGACAAGATACACGTGATGAATACCTTTCTCATCCAGCAAGGCCTGGGTAAAAAAGGCATTTTCTGCCGTAGTGCGACCCTGGGCCTCGACCCACACATCCGTGATGTGAAAATCATTGGCCAGTGACTGTTGCATTAAGGCCGCTTCTGGGAGGGCTTCGCCCAGGGGGGAGCCGCCGGAGACCACCAGCGGCAGGTTGGTGAGCCTGTGCAGGTGTGCAGCGTAGCGCAGACGCTCCAGCCCGCCGGCCGAGACGGTATCGCCGCCATATTCGGGTGCGCCCGGATAGCGTCCGGCACCCAGCACGACAATGGCCTGCGCCGGGCTGCCCTTTGTATCCTGCGGCTGCAATGCCGGATAGGCTTCCAGTGAGCGCAGCAGCTTATCTGCGGTGACCGGCAGGCTCAGTGTATACAAGGCCAGCAGCGCCAGTCCGATCACAGTGGCCGCACTGTGCCAATGGTGACGTATCAACAGCAGTCCGATGACTAACAGCAGAACCACGCCACCGGGTGGGAGTATCAGGCTCTCAATGCTGCGGGTGATCAGTATCTCCATACGACCCCACTGCGTGTGTTAAAATCAGCCGCATTGTGGCAGATAACCCAGACAAGGTCATGCTTGAGCTTAACCCCGTTTTTACCCGTATCAAGGAACTGCAAGGGCGCTACCAGACCCTGAGGGGGTATCTTTGACTTCGACCACAAACGCGAACGCCTGATCGAGGTCGAACGCGAGCTGGGCGACCCTGCCGTGTGGAGCAAGGCCGAGCGCGCGCAGGAGCTGGGCCGCGAACGTGCGCAGTTGAGTCAGGTGGTGGGTGTGTTGTCCTCACTGGGCAGCAGCCTGTCCGAGGCGCGCGGCTTGCTGGAGATGGCGGAAGAAGAAAATGATGCGGCTACGGTCGATGCCGTCATCAGCGATCTTGATAAATCAGAGCGGCAACTGGCGCGACTCGAGTTCCGCCGCATGTTCTCCCACCCGATGGATCCCAACAACGCCTTTCTTGATATTCAGGCTGGCTCCGGGGGCACCGAGGCGCAGGACTGGGCCAATATGTTGTTGCGCATGTACCTGCGCTGGGCCGAGCAGCGCGGCTTTGCTACCGAAGTGATCGACTTGGCGCCGGGCGAGGTGGCTGGTATCAAGGGCGCCAGCGTCAGGGTCGAGGGCGAATACGCCTATGGCTGGCTGCGCACCGAAACCGGCGTGCACCGGCTGGTACGCAAGTCACCGTTCGATTCGGGTAACCGCCGTCATACCTCATTTGCGTCGGTATTTGTGACGCCGGAGGTGGATGACAGCATTGAGATTGACATCAATCCTGCCGACCTCAAGGTCGATACCTACCGTGCCAGCGGTGCAGGCGGTCAACATGTGAACCGCACTGAATCCGCCATACGCATCACGCACCTGCCGACCAACACTGTGGTACAGTGCCAGAGTGATCGCTCCCAGCACAAAAACCGCGCAACTGCGATGAGCCAGCTGAAGGCAAAGTTGTATGAGCTCGAAATGCAGAAGCGCAATATGGAAAAGCAGGTGCTGGAAGACTCCAAGTCAGACATCGGATGGGGTAGCCAGATACGTTCCTATGTGCTGGATCAGTCGCGCATCAAGGATCTGCGCACGGGGATAGAGAAGGCCAATACCCAAGCCGTGCTGGACGGTGATCTGGACGACTTTATTGAGGCCAGCCTGAAGCAGAAGTTGTAAAATCCAGGGAAAGATACAAGGCAAAAGATACAAGAGAAACAGTACAGGTGCTTTTGCCCTCAAGCTTGTACCTTTTCTCTTGCATCTGTCTTTAATATGAGCGACGAAACTAACAACATTGCTTCAGATGAAAATGCGCAGATCGCGCAGCGGCGCGCCAAGCTGGTGGTGTTGCGTGCGCAAGGCAACCCCTTTCCCAACAACTTTCGGCGCGACAGTCTTGCCGCCGGAGTGCATGAAAAGTATGGTGCGCTCGACAATGCCGCGCTGGAGGGTGAGCCGGTACGGGTAAAAGTGGCCGGACGCATGATGGCCAAGCGCGTCATGGGCAAGGCCAGCTTTGCCGAGATACAGGATATGTCGGGACGTATCCAGTTGTTTGTGCAGCGTGATGCCATTTCCGCCGAGCGCTACGAAGAAGACTTCAAGAAGTGGGATATCGGCGACATCCTCGGCGCTGAGGGAACGTTATTCAAGACCAAGACCGGCGAGCTGTCGGTGCGTGTGGAGGGCATCTGTCTTCTTACCAAGGCGCTGCGCCCGCTACCGGAAAAATTCCACGGCTTGGTGGATCACGAAATACGTTACCGTCAGCGCTATCTTGATCTGATCATGAATGAGGAGGTGCGCAAGGTTTTTGTGATGCGCACGCGCATCATTAATTTCATGCGGGGGTTTCTCGCTGAACACAATTTTCTCGAAGTAGAAACGCCGATGATGCATGTGATACCGGGCGGTGCGACGGCACGTCCGTTCAAGACCCACCACAACGCGCTCGGTATGGACATGTTTCTGCGTGTCGCGCCTGAGCTTTACCTGAAGCGTCTGGTGGTGGGTGGTTTCGAGCGCGTGTTCGAGATCAACCGCAGCTTCCGCAATGAGGGGTTGTCCACGCGTCACAACCCGGAATTCACTATGCTGGAATTCTATCAGGCCTATGCGGATCACAATGACCTTATGGATCTCACGGAGGTCATGTTGCGCAAGCTGCTGCATGATGTGCTGGGCACGATGAGCATTACCTGCCAGGGGCAGGGTTTCGATTTCAGCAAGCCATTTGCGCGCCGCACGGTGAAAGATGCCATTCTGCATTACAACCCCCACTTGCGTGAGGCAGACCTGGATTCGCTTGAGGCCTCACGCCTGGTGGCCACGACACTGCATATTCCGCTCAAGGACAATTACGGGCTGGGTAAGGTGCAACTTGAAATCTTTGAAAAAACCGTGGAGCATCACTTGCAGAACCCCACCTTCATCACCGCATTCCCGACCGAAGTGTCGCCGCTGGCGCGTTGCAATACCGCAGACCCGTTTGTGACCGACCGTTTCGAGCTGTTTATAGGCGGGCGTGAGATCGCCAATGGCTTTTCCGAGTTGAATGACGCAGAAGACCAGGCCGAACGCTTTCGCAAACAAGTGGCGGAGAAAGACGCGGGTGACGACGAGGCCATGCACTACGATGCCGATTACATCCGCGCGCTCGAATACGGCATGCCACCCACGGCGGGGGAGGGTATTGGTATCGACCGCTTGGTGATGCTGCTCACCGACTCGCTTTCCATCCGCGATGTGCTGTTGTTTCCGCACATGCGCCCGGAGGCATGATCGTCAGGACGTCAGCAGCCGCTGTACCTCCTGCACGTCTTCTGCGGTCTCTTCCATCGTTACAATGCTTACCTCCGGGCTGAGGCCCAACTTGGCAAGTGCGGGGATGTGTTCCCAGTCGGCATTGCTGTGAGGATGCGTGCTGTTAATATAGCTTTGCAGGTTTGCCACTAGTACCACGTCGGTATAATCGGCTTCGGGTGCCTTATCGCGGTCAGTATCTTCATGTTCGGCAACTACCGAGACTAGCTCGGACGGGAAATTCCATGCCTGCAGTATCGCCTTGCCTACCTGCGTGTGCAGGTGGACAATAATCCGGTCAAGCGCTTCCTTGTCGGCCATCAGTTCAGGTACTTTTTCTGCGCGAGCGAGTATGGGCAGTGCACCAATATCGTGTATCAGACCTCCCAACATGGCCTCGTCGGGTTTGAGTTTGGTGAAGTGCGTCGCGAGCACGTGGCTAATGGCCGCTACCTGGGTGCTATGCTGCCACAACACAGTGAGGCGTGCCTTCAGTAGCGGTGTGCGCGCCTGATGCAGTTGCTCCATGACCAGCCCGGTTACCAGATTACGTACCAGTACATTACCCAGGCGCGCTATGGCAGTTTGCAGATTGTCTACCACGGTGCGCCCACGTAGCAGCGGGCTGTTCGCTACATGAATTAGGCGCACCGACAGCGCCACGTCTGTGGCGACAACCTTGGCAATCTGCGCGGCAGTGGCATTGGGGTCATCTATCACTTTTCGCACCTTGAGCGCGACCTCCGGGAGGGTCGGCAGAATGAGCCGGTTGTGGTAGATATCGTCTAGCAACTCGGACAGGAATTTTTCTTCTAACATAATGACCTATCTCCTCGTTGTGGATTAACAATACGGCTGCGTCTTCCTGAAGAGTGCTTACTCCGGTAGCAAATAAGGCAACTGCATAATGTGCAGCAATGGTCCATCCGCGCCATCAAGGCGGACGCGCTGACAGACGGTATCGGTTGTGGGTAGCACGGCGAGCAACTCCGTGTCCCCCTCTGGTCCGATGACGGCGGTAATGACATGGCCGATTTTATCGCCGCTGTCAATGGCGTATAGCGCGCTGCCCGGTACAGGGGGGGTATTGCCAGACGCACGGGCGTAGTGCATGCGTCTCTTTACCGCGCCCAGATGGTGGCTGCGAGCGACGATCTCCTGGCCTGGATAGCAGCCCTTGGTAAAGCTTAGCGCATCTATGAGATCAAGGTTGATCATCTGTGGCACGAACATGTCCTGCGTGGCGCCATGTATGGCGGGTAGCCCGGCGCGGATGTCGAGCAGTGACCAGGTGTCGGCACTGGCCGCTGTAGCCGTAGTGGCACATTGGTGTCGCAGGTCTCGTGTGGCGGCAGCAGTGGCGATGATGACAAAGCGGGGTTGGGTGCCGGGTAAGGCGAGCACGCTGACGGCCGCGTTTGCCAGTTGTGTACTGGCCACGCCGTTGGCCTTTGCAGGAAGGGAGATATCCAGCCAATGTGCCAGCAGCGCTGGCGCATCGGCACCAGCGATTCCGGTTTGCAGCAGCACGTCACTGGCGTCGGTGAGGGTTACCCGTGACCGCAGAACATACATGCGCAGGCGGTCGAGTGTGGCTTCCAGATGATCACGTGGCAGTTGCAGATAATAGGTGGTTGAGCGCAGATATACACGCACCAACGCCAGCACACGGCCCCTGGCATTACACCAGGCGTTGAGCTGACTGCGTGTCTCGGTCACAGCATCAATGTCGTTGCTCAACTGGCCCTGCAAGAAGCGGGCGGCATCCACTCCCTCCACCGCAATCAATCCGAGGTGTGTGAGGTCGACATACACCGTGTGTTCCGGCATGGCACGATGCGTATGTGCGTGGTCGACAGGAAATTCGTCATTTTCGAGAGCTGTCATATTATCATTCTGGCATGAAACCTATGGCCCCTGCATCTGCTGCGCTCAGGTTCACATTGCGTCCGTCGCGTCGCTTGGTGATACTGCTGATGCTGGCCCATGCCGGTGCACTGGTACTGGTACTCATGTTGCCGCTGCCTTGGCCAGCCATGCTGGTGCTGTGGCTGGCGACGCTCGTCAGCTTGGGATGGAGCATCAGCATTGCGTTTTTGAGACGGAGCGCAATCGTGGAGTTGATTCATGAGGTAGAGGGGGAATGGGCGTTACGCGATGCCGCAGGCAATGCCATGATGGGGCGCCTGCTGCCGGGTAGCTACCTGCACCCACAACTGGTGGTGCTGAATTTTGCCCGCAATGGAGAACGTTGGCGTCGACGCCGGGTGGTGATACTGGCCGATATGCTCGATGCCGACAGCTTCAGGCGCTTGCGTGTGTGGCTGCTCGCCGCGTCGCATAGCCCTCTGGCACCAGAATAGTGCTGGCGGGTGGATGAGTCTGGTCAGACTCGGGGTGAGACAGTGTGTAGTGCAGGCCACGACTCTCCTTGCGCGCCAGTGCTGAGCGGATGATGAGGTCGGCCACCAGCGTAAGGTTACGCAACTCGATCAGGTCATTGCTGACCCGGAAGTTGGCATAGTACTCGGATATTTCACGGGTCAGCAGATCGACCCGGCGTTGCGCGCGTTGCAGGCGCTTGGTGGTGCGCACAATGCCGACATAATCCCACATGAAGCGGCGTAACTCCTCCCAGTTGTGCGCTACTACCACTTCTTCGTCGGAGTCTGTGACACGGCTTTCATCCCAGGGTGGGAGATCGTCCGGCAGAGGCGCATGGGCCAGCTGTTGCAGGATGTGTTCGCTGGCTGCCGCAGCAAATACGATGCACTCCAGCAGCGAGTTGCTGGCCATGCGGTTGGCGCCATGCAGGCCGGTGTGGGCAGTTTCGCCGATGGCGTAGAGACCGGCGATATCGCTCTGTCCCGCCTGATCCGTGACAACACCGCCACAGGTATAGTGCGCGGCAGGCACCACCGGTACCGGCCCTTTGGTCATGTCGAAGCCAAACTCCAGGCAGCGTGCATACACTGTCGGGAAGTGTGAACGGACGAAGTCTGCAGGCTGGTGGCTGATGTCGAGGTAGACGCATGGTGCGCCAAGGCGTTTCATCTCGTGGTCGATGGCGCGTGCCACGATGTCGCGCGGTGCGAGCTCAGCGCGCGGGTCGAACTGTGTCATGAAGGGGGTGCCATCCGGCAGCAACAGCCGCCCGCCTTCGCCACGCACTGCCTCGGTGATCAGGAACGACTTGGCCTTGGGGTGGTAGAGGCAGGTGGGGTGAAACTGCACGAACTCCATATTGGCGACACGGCACCCGGCGCGCCAAGCCATGGCAATGCCGTCGCCAGTGGCCACATCCGGGTTGCTGGTATAGAGATAGACCTTGCCTACGCCGCCGGTCGCGAGTACCACAAAGCGTGCGCGGAACGTTTCCACCTGGTCACTTCCGCGATTGAGCACATAGGCCCCCAGGCAGCGCTGGCGAGTGCGTCCCAGCTTGGCGGCCGTGATCAGGTCGACGGCGATGTGTTGCTCAAACAGGGAAATATTGGGGTGTTGGCGTACCAGTTGTTCCAGTGTAGATGCCACGGCGCGTCCGGTGGCATCGGCGGCATGGATGATGCGGCGGTGACTGTGACCACCTTCGCGGGTGAGATGGTAATCATGTGTGCCGTCGACCAGTGTCTCGCGGGTGAAGGCCACACCCTGATCAACCAGCCACTGGATGCAGGACCTGCCGCGCTCTACCGTGAAGCGGACTATATCAGGGTCGCACAGCCCCACGCCTGTACTCAGGGTGTCTTCGATGTGCGAGGCGATGGAGTCGCGCTTGTCGAGCACGGCCGAAATGCCGCCTTGTGCGTAGTAGGTGGCACCCTCCGTCAGCGGACCTTTGGTGACGATATGGACGCGTGCGTGAGGTGCCAGACGCAAAGCTAGACTGAGTCCAGCTATACCGCTGCCGATGATGAGAACGTCTGCGCTGTGTGTGTGATCGGTCATGGTCGTTGGCGCACAGGCATTTTCAGGTCATAATTCGCGACGTCATGCGGAAATAGGGCGTGGCGCATAGTGTAATCCATAACGCTGTCGCGGCTTACGAACTATATATGAACAATGGGGTCTATTGAAATGGCAAGGGAGTGCCGCGCAGCCAAGCAAGGGGAAGGCCCGGATGGGCGAGCATACTATTGATCGGGAGCTGATTGAGCGCGTTCAGAGAGGAGACAAGGGGGCATTTGATATCCTGGTGCTGAAGTACCAGCACAAGATCGTGCGCCAGGTGTCGCGTTACGTCCGTGACCTCAGTGAGGCGCAGGATGTGGCGCAGGAGGTGTTTCTGAAGGCGTATCGCGCATTGCCGGGTTTTCGCGGGGAGAGTGCATTCTATACTTGGCTCTACCGCATCGCTGATAACACGGCCAAGAATTATCTGATGGCCCAGAAACGCAGACCCTCCGGGAGCGGTATCGAGCTGGAGGATGCGGAGCAGGCTGGGTTGGAGTCGGCATTGGTTGTAGTAGCCACTCCCGAGAACCTGTTATTGCGGGACGAGATTGAAAAGACAGTGTTCAGCGCCATTGAGCAGTTGCCAGAAGAGCTGCGTACTGCGATCACCCTGCGCGAGCTGGAGGGTCTGAGTTATGAAGATATTGCACAGGCCATGGGCTGCCCGGTAGGCACCGTACGCTCCCGGATCTTTCGGGCGCGCGAGGCGATAGACAGCAAACTGAAACCCTTATTGAGCCATTGAAATGGCGAAAGGTAGGTCATGACAACGGATAGAGCAGAACAGATATCGGCGTTGGTAGATGGCGAGCTGCATGGCTCTGACATGAAGAGAGTTTTGGACGAACTTGAGTGCGACGCCGGACTAAAAGGCTGCTGGGGGCGGTACCACCTCATCAGCGATGTCTTGCACAACCATGCTGTTCAACTCAACCGCAGCCGGAACGACAGTATCATGCCCCTGTCAGACAAGACACATAGTATGCGTGGCTGGCACTCCCGGCGGATAATCAAACCGCTCGCAGGCTTCGCCCTCGCCGCATCAGTCGCCGCCCTGGCCATTTTCAGTGTACAAACATTTGTATTTATCTCCCCCGGTACCGATACCTCCCAACTCGCAGCCTGGTCACCACCCTCAATAGCCGCCTCGCCCGTGGGTACCCCGCTGCAGGGCGCGCGCTGGGAGTCAGCCCAGCCGGCATTTGAATCACGGCTCAATCACTATCTGACCAATCACAATGAATACTCTACGTCCGCCGGCCTGCAAGGTATGCTGCCCCACGCGCGGATCGTGGCGTATGACGCGGACAAGTGATCGTGTTGCTGATGCGTCAACTGGCCAGGACTTGTAGCGCGGGCCTGTTATTACTGATGCCGTTGAGCCCGCTCTGGGCAGCAGATGGCGCGAAAGAGGCGCGCACACTGCTGGAGAAAATGGTGCAGGCGACCCGCACCCTGAATTACGACGGCACCTTTGTTTACATGCACGAAGGGCGTCTTATGACGCTGCGTATCCTGCATGGTGCGGACGTCAAGGGCGAACGCGAGCGCCTGATTTCCCTGAGCGGTACCGCGCGTGAAGTGATGCGCGGTGAACATGGGAACGTCTGCATCCTGTCTGATAACCGCAATGTGGTGGGCAATGCCCACGCGCGCAGACCTTTCAATGGCGCACTCACCATGGACGTTGATCGGCTTGCCAGCTATTACGATTTTACGCTTACGGGTGAAGATCGCATTGCCAATCGGTCTGCTTATATGGTTGCCGTAATACCTAAAGACCAATACCGCTATGGTTACCGCCTTGGCGTGGATAGTGCCACAGGCCTGTTGCTAAAGTCAGATCTTGTAAACGAACGCGGCAAACTGGTCGAGCAGATTCTGTTTACCAGTCTCGGCATCAGTGACACTCCGCCCGCTGAGTTACAGGAACCCTGTGATGTTGAGCACGCTGGCTGGCATAGTGACGCACACAAGAAGGCGCCTCACCTGACTGTCGACGTGGGCTGGAGTGTTGCGCAGTTGCCAGAAGGTTTTACGCTTGCCGAGCATGAGAAGCAGATTATGCCGGGCAGACCCATGCCGGTGGAGCACTTGGTATTCAGTGATGGGCTGGCGCTGGTTTCTGTGTTTATAGAAAAGCTGGCGGACTCAGACAGTTTTTCAGGTGTTACCCATCGTGGCGCAGTCAATGCCTACGGTACGGTAGTGGACAACCATCAGATTACCGTTGTGGGTGAAGTACCACGTACCACCGTACAGTTGATTGGCGAGTCAATCAGGTATGTGCCAGTGGCGCAGCCATGATGGAGGAGCAGGCACGTGTGGTCGCCCTGCAGCCCGGATTTGTCTGGGTGGAGACCGAACGCAAATCAACCTGTGGGGCCTGCTCATTGAGCAAGGGCTGCGGCAGTGCCGTACTGGCCAGGCTACTGGGATCGCGCCGCACACGGATCAAGGCCATGAATACCCTGCCTGTGACAGTAGGCGATGAAGTGGTACTGGGGCTGGCAGAGGATGCCTTGATCAGGGGCTCGCTGGTACTGTATGCGTTGCCGCTGCTGGCACTGTTGCTGGGCGCATTCGCGGGCGAGTATATAAGCGCCCTGCTGCGCTTAGAGCAGGATGAAACATGGATTGTACTGCCCGCACTTGCAGGCCTGGCTGCGGGGCTTGCTGGCGTCAGGGTCTTCGCCCGGCGCATCGGAGATGATGTGCGCTATCAGCCGGTAGTACTGCGCCGCACAGGGTCACAGTAACGCTGGTATAGCCTCCGGGCTGCCTGACCTCACAGCCCCCTTTACGGATACCCATAGATTACATCCTGGTTGCTGGAGATATCATGAAACACTTTTTCGCTGTCAGACACATTGCCGTATGCTCGCTCCTTTATGCCGCCCTGTTGATCGTCCCGTTCGGTGCTGTACAGGCGCGCGACCTGCCTGATTTCACCGTCTTGGTGGAAAGGAACAGCCCGGCGGTGGTAAACATCAGTACAACACAAAAGATACAGCACCCACGCGGCAAGATGCCGCCGCGCATGGAAAATCCCTTCCCAGATTCACCGCAGTTTGATGATTTCTTCCGCCATTTCTTTGGGGATGGCGATGGTGGCGGCCCGGAAGCATTCAACTCCCAGTCGCTGGGCTCGGGCTTTATTATCTCGCCGCAGGGCTATGTGCTGACCAATAATCATGTGATCAAGAATGCTGATAAGATCGTGGTGAAGCTGAGCGACAGGCGTGAGCTCACGGCCGAGGTAGTGGGTACCGATGAGCGTAGCGACATCGCGTTGCTCAAGATCGAGGCAGACAACCTGCCGGTAGTCAAGATCGGTGATTCCGATAACCTGAAGGTAGGTGAGTGGGTGTTTGCCATCGGCTCCCCATTCGGATTTGATCACTCTGCTACTGCCGGAATTATCAGCGCCGTCGGGCGTAATTTGCCGTCTGAAAGCTACGTGCCCTTTATCCAGACTGATGTGGCAATCAACCCTGGTAACTCAGGTGGTCCGCTGTTCAACCTGGATGGCGAGGTCATAGGCATCAATTCGCAAATCTTCAGCCGCACCGGAGGCTTCATGGGGCTGTCTTTCGCCATTCCCATGGACGTGGCGATGGAGGTGACAGAGCAGCTCAAGTCCAAGGGCCAGGTTACCCGGGGCTGGCTCGGTGTCATCATCCAGGATGTTACGCAGGAGCTCGCCGAGTCGTTTGGCATGAGCAAGCCGCAGGGCGCGTTGGTGGCGAAAGTGTTGCCGGGTGGGCCGGCAGAGAAGGCAGGTGTGCAGGTTGGTGACATCGTGCTGGAGTTCAGTGGTAAGGTGGTGGAAGAGTCCTCCAATTTGCCTCGCCTGGTGGGGCGTAGCAGGGTGGGCGAATCTGCCGATACCAAGGTGTTGCGCAACGGCAAGCAGGTCATGCTCAAGATCAAGGTGGGTGAGCTGCCACAGGAAGAAGATCTCAAGCTGGGTATGCGCGAGCCAAAATCCATCACTGACAACAAGCTAGGTATGGTGGTTGTTGAGATGAGCCCCGAGCAACGCAAACAGCTTGAAATCAAAGGTGGCGTACTGGTGCAGCAGGTGGATGATGGTCCCGCGCTCAAGGGTGGTGTACGTCGTGGGGATGTAATCCTGCGGATCAACAGTGAAACTGTGGCAGATGCCGCAAGCTTTAATAAAATTGTGCGCGCATTGCCGGAGGGCAAGGCGGTACGTGTGCTGGTGCAGCGTAATAAAAGTACGCTATGGCTGGCATTGAAGATAGAGAAGTAAGCGTCCCACTGCTACTGGTTTTGGATATTGCCCAGCACTTCCCCCATCTGTACCGGTGTCCCGGCGCCGAGTCCGGGGCGCCAAACAGCATTGTCAGCGCCGAACAGAACGATCACGGTTGAGCCCATGTTGAAGCGTCCCATCTCCGCGCCACGCGCGAGGTGAATGTCCTTGTAATTCCACTGTTGTATGGCTTTACCGAACGGCGGCGTTACGGCTCCCGACCACACGGTTTCAATGCTGGCGACAAACAGCGCACCCACCAACACCAGCGCCATCGGCCCGGCGTCGGTGTCGAAGATCGCAATGACACGCTCGTTACGCGCAAATAAATCCGGGACGACAGACGTAGTGCGTGTGTTTACGCTAAACAATCGACCGGGGACATAGGTCATCTCGCGTAGTTTCCCACTGAGTGGCATGTGTATGCGGTGGTAGTCTTTGGGTGAGAGGTAGAGCGTGGCGAATTGTCCGTTATGAAACGGTGCGGCGCGTATGTCGGAACCGCCCAGTAAATCCCGCAGCCCGAACGTGTGTCCCTTGGCCTGGAAAATACGCCCGCCCTCAATGCTGCCGATCTGGCTCACCACGCCGTCTACCGGGCAGGCGATATCGTCCGCACCGTTTGCGACAGGGCGTGCATCCGGCCTTAGTGCGCGGGTAAAGAAGCTGTTGAAGTCAGCGTAGGCCAATGGGTCAGGCTGCGCGGCGATGCTCATGTCCACGCCGTAACGCCGGACGAACCAGCGAATCTGCCACTCTTTCCATGCCCGCAGGCGTGCGCGTGTAAGAAAGTGCATGAGTTTCGACAGCGGGTGCTGTGGTGCCAGGTATTGCGGCAGGGTTTTGATGAAATCACTCAGGGTCATGGGCGTTATTTCTTGGGGCGGAAGGCGGTGAGCACGTCGGGGCGGGTCTCCAGATACGGCCCGCCAATCAAGTCAATGCAGTAAGGTACGGCGGGGAATACGGCGTGCAGACAGTCATCGATGGCGGCTGGCTTGCCGGGCAAATTGATAATGAGGCTCTTGCCGCGGATGCCTGCGATCTGGCGTGAGAGTATGGCGGTCGGCACGACCTTGAGCGACACGGCACGCATCTGCTCGCCGAAGCCATCAAGAATCTTGTCGCACACGGCTGCCGTGGCCTCGGGTGTGATGTCGCGCGGCGCAGGGCCGGTGCCGCCGGTGGTGACGACAAGGCAGCAACCCTGGGTATCACATAAATCCTTCAGTGTTCCTTCGACGACGTCCTGTTCATCGGGAATAATGCAGGCATAGGCCTGCCACGGCGTAGCGATAATTTTTTCCAGCGCAGCGCGGATGGCGGGACCGCTACGATCGGCATAAATACCGGTGCTGGCACGATCTGAGACGGTGATGATGCCTATCCGTGCAGGTGTGGTAGTCATTCAGGGCTAATCTCAAGCAACAGTTTCTGCATAAAAGGATGGGCGAGATCCTCGGGCCTGTCCACATCCCAGTGCGGCGCCAGTTCAGTAACACGCCATTGTAACTGCTGGAGACGCTCACGTGTAAGGACAAGTACATTCGCTGTGCCCCAGGGGATATTGTCGAACAATGCGGGCGGAGCCTGTTTGAGCCCGAGCAGGACATAGCCGCCGTCCTGCGCCGGGCCAAGCACGGCGTTATAGCCGTCGCGCAGAGCGGACAGCGTGGTGGTGATGTCGTGTGCGGTGAGCAGGGGGCAGTCGCTGCCAATAATCACGGCCCGTCGGTACTCCTGCAAGGCGGCATCGAAGGCATGCACCATGCGCGCGCCGAGATCGCTGCCTTGCTGTGTGTGTAGCGTGACAGCGAAATTGCGCTGACATTCGGCAAAGAACGGATGCGTTGTGTCCGGGGCGCACCAAAGCTGTACCGGGCAGATGTCGGCGTATACCACTGTGGTGAGTGTGTGGCGTACCAGTTGGGCATGCAAATCAGTAGCAGCGGCTGTACCGAGGGCCGGAATCAGGCGAGTCTTTACCTCACCCGCAATCGGTGCCTTGGCAAACACCAGAATGACGGCCTCAGGGAATTGCATGTGGATTATGCGCGGTACTGTTTGGCGAGCCGGGCCGGATCTGCCCCCAGCCAATAGGCAAGACGCAGCCGCCACATGAGCAGCACGGTGCGTATCAACCCTTGTTGTTCCCAGCGCCGGCTGGAGGTGGTCACGCGGGTACGCAGACACCGTGGGCGATCCAGTTTTTTCAGGGCGCGCGAGAGGGCAATATCCTCCATCAGCGGGATAGCGGGAAAACCTCCGACC
The DNA here is from genome assembly GCA_030680605.1 of Gammaproteobacteria bacterium. Classification (NCBI taxonomy): domain Bacteria; kingdom Pseudomonadati; phylum Pseudomonadota; class Gammaproteobacteria; species Gammaproteobacteria bacterium. The sequence continues at coordinate 354,879 of JAUXUQ010000002.1, forward strand.
TGCTGAAATGCGTCACGGCGGACGAAAATAGCCTGATCACCGGTCGCGATGCCGCTGAGGCGCGAGCGCCAGTTCATCAGCCACTCGATGATACGCAGTCCGATGCGGGTGCCGGAGAGGCGCACGTCAAATCGCCCCCAGCGGTGTGTTCGCAAGGCCTCAAGCAGCAAGCGGTCTGCATCGGGCGGCAGTTGCGTGTCGGCATGCAGGAAGAGCAGTATTTGACCGTGCGCCGCCTGGGCCCCGGTATTCATTTGCAGGGCGCGCCCGCAGTGGCTGTGCGTTGTCTGATCTACCCACGGTTCGGCCAGCAGGACGGTAGTATCGGTGCTGCCGCCATCCGCCAGAATGACTTCATGCCCACGGCGGCGCAGCGGTTGCAGTGGCTGTAACGTCGCAACAATGCCACCGGCTTCGTTGAGCGTGGGTACGATAATGCTGAGGCGTATGTCGCTCATGGGTTTAGGGTACTTGAAGATTTCAGCGCATACCAGGAAATGGTGCACGATGGAATAGCCGGGTGGGCAATGGTACAATGCGCACGTTTCAATGGGGCGGTAGCTCAGCTGGGAGAGCGCTGCGTTCGCAATGCAGAGGTCGGGAGTTCGATCCTCCTCCGCTCCACCATTCCGCGCCCGATTATCGAGGCGCACCCGTGCCACTTCGGAACGGTTATGCATGCAAATACGGATGGCGCAGATATACTTCCAGGCGGGGGAAACAAACAGGCCTCGGTAGTGCCGTGAATCTACGCTCCGGTCAGCTTGGTGAAACGGTAGTGCCTTATGATTCTGTCACCTCAGCGCTGACCTCTCCCGCCTGCGAGAGAGAGGGGAATGTGGTTTCGCTTCACGAGTTTCACGGTAAGGAAGGCATGGAGAAATCCACTTACGTGATCGGTCATCGGAGCCCCGATGCTGATAGCATCTGCTCTGCGATTGCCTACGCGCATCTTAGGAACTGCCTCGGGCACTTGGCGGTACGGCCTGCGCGTGCGGGCGAGATCGACGCGGAGACGGCGTTCGTATTGAGATATTTCGACGTACCCGTACCGGAGCTCGTTATCGATGCAGCCGGGCTCGATCTCATCCTTGTGGATCACAACGAGACGGGTCAGGCGCTCCCGAACATCGAGCGGGCCAACATTCTAGAGATATGGGAGCACCACCGCATCGGAGACCTTCGATTGCCGAAGCCCATCGTGTTCCACTGCGAGCCCGTGGGTGCGACGGCGACCCTCATCGGAGAACAGTATTTCGCTCACGGCGTCATGCCGACGCGGGCGATGGCGGGTGTCATGATCGCCGCGATCCTCTCGGATACCGTATTATTCCGCTCGCCGACGACGAGCGATAAGGATCATGCGATGGCCTCACGCCTGCAACCGTTCGCGGGCATCGAGCTGCACTCGTTCGGCCAGCAACTGCGCCAGATCAAGACCACCGCCGTCGAGGGCAAGAGTCCCGTCAAAATTGTCAGAGACGACTTCAAGGAGTTTCAGTTCGGTGGCCATCGTGTCGGGATCGCACAGGTGGAGGTGTTGCGCCCCGGTGCGTTTGCAGGCCGGATACAAGACATCCTGAGTGAGATGCACGCCGTGCGCGAGACGCAGGGACTAGCACAGGTGATACTGATGATCACTGACGTGGAGGCGGAAGCGAGTGACCTTTGGGTCGTCGGCGACCGCGTCGATCTGTTCGAGCAGGCATTTGGCACTGCCGAGGACGGTATGATCCACCTGCCCGGCTGCATGTCGAGAAAGAAGCAGGTTGTTCCGCGTCTCGAGGCGGTGTTCGCTGCCGAGGAGGAGTTGCACCAGCAGCATACGAATCCGCGCTGACTCTGTACAGGAGTGTCCGAAGCGCAAAGGATCGATGCGGGTTGTTCGTGACGATCGACAATCCTGTCGTGCTGCGCGAGATGCTTGTGCACTTCGTTTACAAGGATGTAGTGCGATTGATCTTGATTTCGACGATCAGTGGCAGATGGTCGGAGGCTACGCGCGCCAGCTCCGAGTCCGGGACCTCGATGTCGGTCACCTCGAAGCCGGCGTCCACGAACACGTGATCAATGCGGGCGGCAGGGAAACGTCCAAAAAACGTGCCCCTGGGGCGGTGGCGCTTAAGCTCGATCTGCGCGTCGTTGAGTCGGTTGCGAAAACGACGGCATACCTTTGATGTCGGCAGCGCATTGAAATCGCCGCACAAGATCACTGGCCCGCGGCACTCCGTATGCGCCAGCCATTCCGGGCCCAGCAGCACCTCGACCTGCGCCTTGCGTTCGCGCGGCAGCAGACCCAGGTGAGTGTTCAGCACCTGGATTTCCGTCCCGTGTACATCAATCGCCACCCACAACGCCCCGCGCGGTTCAAGAAAGAACTGGCCGGGCAGCCCCGGCAGCGCACCCGCCTTGACCAGGCGCATGGGTAGATGGGTCAGAATGGCATCGCCGTAGCGCTCCTCCTCGAGATGCAGCGCCGGGTGGAAGTGAAAATCCATCTCCAGGCAGCGTGCGATCAGGTGGGCCTGGTCAGCGCCCTCGGTGCGCGCCCGCCCCACGTCCAGCTCCTGCAAGGCCACGATGTCCGGCGCGTAGTGGGCAATCACGCGCGCGATACGCTCGGGCGCGAGTTTGCCATCCATGCCGATGCAACTGTGGACATTGTAGGTCATGACGCGCAGGGTCTGCGCGGTGTCCCGCCTCGGCGCCTTCGGGGACTTGATCTCGCTCCGGCCGAGGAATTGCAACGCCGCACGGCGCAGATCGGAGGGCCTGAGATAATCACGCCCGTTCGAGGCTAGCGGGATGTCCCGCGGCAGCAACGCAAAGGCGTTGGTCTCACCGGGTCCCGCCCCGCCGTGGGCGCCATTCTCGATGGCGAAGCTGTAAGCTTGGCTCCCCGCACGCCAGCCGCAGGCGATGAAATCACCGGCGTCGGGATGGTGGCACAGGGCGATGAGGTCTTGCGTTGCCTCATCGAGAAACGGATGGCCGGTTCCAAGGATCTCGGCAGCATCCTCCGGCAGGGCGAATTCCCCGGCGTCGCTCCAGGCGCGGGCGCGCCCCGAACCGTTCTTGATCAGCACCAGCGGCGCCTTGGCCTGTTCCACCAGCGCGCGGGCAAGCTGAGCGCGCTCCGCCGCCGCCAATTCCCGCTCATAATAAATCATCGCCACCGGCCCCAGCGGCGCCACGGTCAACTGCGGAATTTCCGGTTCTTCCTCCCGGCTGGCGTGCACCGGCAACAACCGCTGGATGCGCTTGCCGCCGAGTTGCCGCACCCGTTGCAACTGCATCCCCCATTGCCCGCTGGACCGGTAGCGGATCGGCTCGCCTTGGTGACGGGCGAAGACGTCGGCTACGGCCTCGGCGAAGCTCCGGCCATGTGCCTTGTCATAGGGTTGCGTGCGCTCCTGTCCGTGATCGGAGTAGACCCAGACATCATAGTGACGGCGGGCTGAACGGTGCGCCGCGCGCCAGATGCGGGCGATGGCGTCATCAATCCCCTTCAGGGTCCAGTGGGCGAAGCGTGAGGACGGCCCGCGCCGGTGGGCCTGTTCGTCATAGCCGAGAAAATTCAAATGGATGACCGGCAGCCCGCGCGCCACATCCATCTTCGCCCCGATGGTGGCGAGCTCGCGCAGCAGGATGGCGATCACCACCCGGGTCGGGACAAATTTCAGCTCCTTGAGAATATCCTGGCCGGCGATCAGTCCGCGCACGAAGTCATGCAGCGCGAGCGCCAGTTCCAGCACCAGGAGCACGGCGACGCGCAGGAAACTGTAGGCGTTGCTGAAAATGAGAAAAGCCACCACCAGCGGGTTGGCCGCGCGCAGGGCCGGCCCCCAGCCGGTGGCGGCCGGGCAGAAGTGAGCTTCCGCCGCGCCGCCGGTGTAGTTGTCAACGTAGCAACTCCCGCCCTGGAGCAACGGCTCGCCGCCGTTGGTTTCAAGCTCGCGCTCGACGCGCGCGGCGGCCGCCGGTTCGAACATGCGCACCAAGCGTCCCGAGGCGCGCTCCATGAAGTTGAAGCCCGGCACGGCGCCCTTGACGCCGTAAAACAGCTCGCCCTGAAAGGCGGCCGTCGTGGCAGGCACGCCTGCGTACTGGCGGTGCAGCCGGTAGTGTTCGCGCTTGATGAGCCGGTGCAGAAAAGGCATCTCGCCCCGTTCCAGCGCGCGCTCGAGCTCGCGCTGCGAAAGTCCGTCGATCTGCAGCATGACCAGGCCGGGGGCGGTCTCGGTGCCCCTCGACAGCGGCAGCCGCAGCAGGCGCGCCAGCCATTCACTGCGGCTGAACCCGCGGCGCAAGCGCCGCACAAAGGCCTCGATACGGCCGATCACTTAAGGCCCTGATCCTGCGCTTCCGGCCCGCCGAATGCGGCGACGGCGGCGCCCGCCAACCCCTTGAGGATGGCCCATTCGGCCTCGATGAGATGCAGCACGTGTTCCCACTGCGCGTCTTCTTCCGTGCGCTCGACCAGGACCCGCGCGCGCAATGCCTCGTAGCAGCCCAGGGCCGTGGCCGCCGAGCGCGGCATGGAGAAGTCTTCGGCGGTCGCAACGGCGCTCTGCTTGAGTTGCCGGCGTCCTTCCTCGGGCAGTTGCGCGACCCATTGCAGCGCCACGCGGAAGGCTTCGATGCTTTCCTCATGGAGCAGCCGTCCATTGTGCCTGTCCTTGACCACTTCCCGCACGCCGGGTGCATCCAGACCCACCACCGGCATGCCCGCAGCCATGGCTTCGGTCAGCACCATGCCCTGGGTCTCGCTCCTGGAGGCGAAGGCGAAGACGTCCATGGCGTGGTAGGCAGCGGCCAATTGCGCAGGATCGAGGATACCCGCCACGTGCAGGCGCGCGCTCAGGCCCACGCGCTCGAATATCGCCCGGATGTCCGCCTCCGACGGACCCTTGCCCACCAGCAGGAAATGGGCGCGGGGCTCCGTCTTGAGAAAGGCGGCCACCGCCTCGGCCAGAAACACCAGATTCTTCTCCGGCGCCAGCCGCCCCAGGTGTCCCACCACGAAGACGTCATCGGGAATGCCCATCCTCCTGCGGAAGCCCGCTGCATCCCCTTGCGCGAAACGCTCCAGGTTCACGCCGGTGGGCACCACCGCGATGGGCGCCTCGACCCCGCGCTCGCGCAGCAAGGTAGCAATGCTTTCGCTGGGGGCGAACACCTGGTCGCACAGGTTGGCGTAGCGGGTGGCCAGCTCGATCACGAAGCGCCGCAAGGCCGGCGAGTCGCCCGGCACGTAGTGGGTGTACTGCTCGTACAGGGTGTGATGGGTGAAGACCAGCGGCAACTCGCGGTAGCGTGCCACGCGCAGCGCCGTCATACCGAGGAGATAAGGATGATGGGAATGCACAATGTCGGGCCGGAAGGCATCAAGGGCCTCGGTGAGCAGGCCCGATACCGGCAGCACGGCGGAGAAGTCGCTGCCGTTGAAGTTCTGGATGGCCGGGATGCGCACCACATCGGCTTCGTCCCGCGGCATGTCGTCGAACGCCGGCGCCACCACCAGTACGCGGTGGCCGCAGCGCCGGTACTCGGCGGTGAAAGCCTCCACCGAGCGCGCCACCCCGCCCACGTGCGGCGTGTAGGTATTGGTCAGCATGACAATATTCATATCTTTTCCTGCACCAGCTCCACGGATGCCGCGCCCGGCTGGGCGGCGACGGGCCGGAAGCCGGGCAGACGCACCTCGATGGCCGGCGCCGCGCCATGCCAGGCGCCGTGCCAGGCGACGGTCACGCGCCCGGTGTCTGCATTGCGCTCGACGCTGATCGAGACCGGGCCGAAGGCCGTCGGCGCGGGGCCGAACGTCAGCAGCGCCGCGCCCGCGAGCCAGCGCGCCGGCACGCCCTGGCACAGGATCAGACTTTCATCCTCCTCACGCACGAAACAATGGCGCAGCATCAGCACCCACTCCGCCGCCGCCCACACATGCTGGCCGTCACCCATGCAGCCGCCGCGGGTGCGCGGGTGTATCGCCTCGGGCCACTGGCCGGTGGGCGAGGCCAGCGCCGCGACCGCGTCCATCAGCGCCAGGTAGCGGGGGTCGCCTGCGCGCAGCAGCACCTGAGCCAGGTGCAGGGTCAGGTAAGGGTTGATGCCGGAGTGAATCATGTCCTGGAAAAACCCGCCCTCAACCAGGCAGTGCTCCAGCAGGAACTCGACCGTATCGAGCAGGCGCGAGTCATCCGGCGCACAGAGTTGCGCCGGGTAGCCCACGGCCAGCGAGCCGATGGCCCCGGCATCCAGCCTGCGGTAGGGCGAGGCCGGCATGGCGGGCCGGCCGAGGCGCTTGGCTACCCCGGCGAGACTGCGTTCGACGGCCTGCTGAAATTCCCCGGCGGCATGCGTAAACTCCGCGCGCAAGGCCTCCTCGTCCGTGAGGCCGCACAGCGCCGCCGCCGAATGCAGTCCGGCGATGCTCCAGAAATCGTCCCAGTAATAATAGTCATTGGGGCCGAGGTGCTCGGCGGAAAAGCCCGCCGGCAACAGACCGGCGTGGGGGCTGACTGGCTCATCCGGCAGACGCTTGCGCAGAATCCAGTGCGCGCCCTGCACGATGGCCTCCCGCCACGCCGGTTTGGGTGCGCGACCGGTGAGTTCGCAGTAGCGGCGCATGATCCACAGCGCCTCGCCGTTGGCGTCCCACTCCCCCTCCTGGGAATGAAAATAGCCGCGCGCGGTCTGGCGCGACGGAAAGCGATCCAGCGCGCGCTCGGCACGCCCGCTTAAACCGGCGCACAACAGGCCATGAATGATGAACGCGGCATCGCGGAACCAGAACCGCTTGTAGGTATACGGGCCGGGATACACGTCATCGGGCGAGTGCAGAATCAGCGTGCGCAATGCCGCATCGTACAGGCACTGAAAATGCGCATCGGGAACAGATAGTTGGCAGTGACCGCGCAGGCTTTCCTCCCAGGTAGTCTCGGCAACCTGCGCAGTCTTGTGGGCATCCCCCAGCGGCACGCTGACCCCGATGGTGCGCGGCTGGCCGGGTTCCAGCCTGAACAGCGCCGCCGCCGTGGACATGCCCACCTCGCACGCGCCGCGCTGCTGATCCTCAAGATCCTGCAGATGGATGTATACATCGCCGGCCCGGTAGTCCGAGACATGATGCCGTTCCGCCGGGGCGTCGAACTCGACGGCGCGCTGGCCCTCGATGTTCCAGGCACTGCGTTCGGGTGACAGGGCCACATCATGGATGAAGCTGATCCCTTCCGGGTTATAGGGCCGCAGCGCCAGCACCAGCCAGCCCGCGCTGTCCGCCTTGGCAGTCAGTGCCAGCCGGCAGACCGGCTGACCGGATGCCAATTCGACCGAAGCGCGGCTGGTCAGCTCAAGCCCCATCTCGCGGCTTGTCGTGATGACGACCACCCCGTCGCGCAGGTCGAGGCGCTGCTCGGCATTGGTGCGCGAGGGCAACAACCAGCGCCCGTCGTCGGTCTTGATCCAGCCTTCCAGCGACCAGCCGTCGAACAGCGGCGTGAGCAAACCGCGCGGGTCAACAATGGGCAGCTCCGGGCAATCGGGCCAGCCGACGGCGGTCCAGTTGCGGTGGGTGAGATTGACATGGGTGATGGAAAACGCGCGCGGGATGAAGGCGTCGTCGCCGGGGTCGAACTGGCGTTCGACCCAGTAGGGCCACACCCAGTCCAGGTTGTGCTGAATCACCCGGCTGTTGATAAGGCCACGGGCGTGGAACACCACTCCGGCACGCAGCAGTTCCACCGGCTCGCCTACCTCGGACGGCTGGGCGAAGCGGTGCAGACGCGAGAGCACGCTCATCGGGTCGAGGAAGCCGTGGGCGCGCGCCAATCGGCGAATCAAAAATCGCCACGGCAGCCATTTCAGCCACGGCATGAGCTGTCTCCTGTTTCCTCTTGCGCTGTGTATTTTGCCAAGGCCCGGCGTGCCAGACGGCTAATATAGATCAACAGGGCGATGGTCACGAGAAAACCGGCGCCGTAGAGAGTCCATTGCAGCGGCGTGCGTTCCGCGCTGCGTGCGCCCAGGGTGGCGATGTCGGCGGCGATCGAGCCGAGATATACATTGTGCAGCGAGAACGGGATGATACCGGCGAAGGTCCCGAAGGTAAAACCGCGCAGCGAAAAGCGCGTCAGCCCGAAGAAGTAATTGGAGAGCTTGAAGGGAAAGAACGGCACCAGCCGGGTGAGCAGGATGATCTTCCAGCCCTGCGGCGTCAGTTCCTCGCTCACCAGTTGCAGCCTGGCGTGCATCAGGATAAACCCCGTGGCACGCTCACCGAACAGGTGCCGCGCAATCAGGAAGGCGAGCGTCGCGCCCAGGGTGGTGCCGAGCACCACGTACACCGTACCTTCCACCACGCCGAACACGAACCCGGCCCCGGTGGTGAACAGCACCCCCGGCAGCAGCAGTACCACCACCAGCGCCATGATGAGAATAAACAGCAGCGGCGCCCACGCGCCCTGCGCGTCCAGCCATGCCAGCAACTGGAGCACCTGCTGATGGGTGTCGAAATAAATCAGCGCACCGACGACAGCGGCCACAAACAGGACGCTGACGGCGATGCTCCAGACTGGCGATGCTCCCCGGATCATGGTATTCCTCAGTCTAATACCTCATGCCTGCTGTAACTGGTTGGCCAACTCCCTGAGTTAGTTGACGGTTTTGGCATACGGCCAGGTGCAGGGTGCGGATTATGGTTGCCGGACTAACGATACGTACCTGGAATCACTACACGCCTCTCAATAATGCGTGCAGCTACTACGATTATTGAAACCAGCGCGAGATAGATTAAAGCCGCAAACAAGTAGGCCTTGAAAAACTGAAAGTTGGTTGAGGCGAGCTCTTGAATTCTGGCAAAAAACTCGGTGTACTGGACAAGAAATGCTACAGAGCTATCTTTCAGGTTGCGAATGACTTGATTGGTTAACGCAGGTATCGATAGTCGCAATACTTGCGGCAAGGTAATCAACCCGAATATCTGGCGGGGATTAAAGCCCTGCGCTCTTGCGGCCTCGAGCTCGCTGGCATCGAGGCCATGAAATGCTGTGGTGAGATAAGCTGCATTATAGGCGGCGATATTGAGTGAAAACCCAATAATTGCCACCACAAAAGGAGACATGGTTACCCCCCACTGTGGCAAGCCATAGTACATCAGGAACAGCAGTACAATCAGTGGAATTCCAATGAAAAATGAGACATATCCATTGATTAAATGGCGGATAAGGGGGTTTTTGCTCAACGTGAAATAGAAGACCACAATGCCAAGTAACAGGCCGGTAACGCTAACAATGCCCGTAAGTGCTAGAGTCTTGCCCAGGCCGGCAAGAATCAGCGGCATTTGCTCTAGCAGGTCATTCTGAAATGCAGCCCATCCATCCATTGGGTTATGACCTAGAGACCAAAAAACTCGCGAATTTGTGCGTCGGGATGTTCGTTGGAAAGATGTTCAATGGTCTCCTCGGATCTAATAATACCCCTGTCAAGAAATGAAACGCGGCTGGAAATATGGCGCGCAAGCTGGAGGTCGTGAGTCACACACAGCATGGTTACGCCTTCACTGTTAAGTTTGTTAATCAGATCTCCAACCTCACGCAGCATGATTGGATCAAGTGCTGAGGTGGGCTCATCGAGCACAACTACGGCTGGATCCATTGCCAGGGCCCTTGCCAGAGCAGCACGCTGTTTCTGCCCACCTGATATTTGCGCAGGATATTTATCGCGATGAGAATGCATGTCCAGGCGATCCAGCTCGAATAGTGCCTTGCATTCGGCGTCGGCTCGAGACATGCCGCGAAGCTTACGCAACCCAAGTGTGACATTGTCAAGTACTGTGAGATGGCGATAGAGCGCAAACTGCTGAAAGACAAAGCCAATGTTTTGCCGCAGCATGCGGACATCAACACCAGGCTGAGTAATTTCTTCGCCGCGAAAATGTATCGTGCCAGATGTCGGGTCAACCAGCCGATTCAGGCAACGCAGTAAAGTGGATTTGCCGCAGCCCGATGGCCCCATGATTACCTTCACGTCACCTTCGCATACGTCAAGGTTAACGCCAGACAGTACTGGTTGACTACCAAACACTTTTACCAGATTGCGAATTTCAATCAACGCCATGCGAGGATTGTCCACTTGGATTCAAGGCGGCTCATTTCAACGCCATGCCTGGAACGCGGTAACGTCTCGCAATGAATTGAACACCAGCGAGAAAAATACGGTAGATGGCAAAGTACAGTAATCCCACCGCAAGATAAACTTCAACACCTCTCAAGGTGGTTGCCGCCAGGGTCATAGCCTGTTTGGTAATCTCGGGCACTCCGACCGTATAGGCAAACGGAGAGTACTTCAGTACCGTGGTAAATTCATTGACCATACCCGGTACTGAGAAGCGCAGCATTTGCGGCAGCTCGATATAGACCAGTACCTGCAGTCGACTCATTCCCATAGCCTCAGCCGCAAGAATTTCTGAGGCATCAATTGAGTCCAGCGCCCCCCTGAAGACCTCAGCGAGATATGCTCCAGCTATCAACCCCAAACTGAGCATCATGGCCAATAACGGCGGAACCTTCAGGCCAATACCAGGCAAGCCAAAATACACCATGAAAAGCAGCACCAACACTGGAATGCCACGGAACAGATATGTAAAGACATCAAGAAGTGGCGCCAGTCCAAACCAATTCAGCCTGCGTAAACCGGCAACTGTCAACCCCACAGCCATCCCAGTGGCACAGCATGCCAGCGTGACTATGACGGTGTAACCAGCCCCTTGCGCCAACTGCAGGACGATTTCCGTGAGGCTCATGAAAGCTGTGCCACTTATTTCATCCACTTATCAAGTATTTCCTTGAGCTTGTCAGGACCAAGTTTGGTAAGGTGCCTGTCAAAATCGTCACGCATCGCAGAGCCTTTGGCAAAAGCAAAACCCAGCTTATCAAAACCCGTAAAAATATAGATACTCTCGATTGGCAATTTTAGTTTGAATTGATAGTTAGCGAGCACAGGCTCCTCAATAAAAGCTATATCAAGATTGCCATTCTGCAAGTCAGTAATTACCTCGCCGTACGAGGGATAGAGCTTGACCTTGCTGAGTGAATAATAGCCCCTGGGCTCAAGGTCATTTTTTATAAGATCGTTATAGGCCATCCCCCGCGGGTAACCAAGTGAGTACTGCTTCAGTTGATCTAGTTCATCAAGCTTAAGATTGCGACTTTTTAAGCTGACCAAATGCCATGAGTTGTCATAGTAAGGTTGCGAGAAATCCATTGCCTGCTTGCGTTTATCGGTAATGGAGATGCCTGAGAAGGCTACATCAGCCTGGCCACTGGAAACGGCCCCAAGCATACCCTGCCAGTCATAGGATGTGATCTTTAGGGTGCAACCCTTTACCTTGCAATATCCCTCGAAGATTTCCAAGTCTGCTCCGCTAAGTTTGCCATTGTCATCAAAAAGCATGGGCGGAGATGATGGCGATACGGCAACATTCACAACATTAGATGCTTCGGGCGCTTCTTTGCTGGGGCAGCCAGAAATGGCAAGGCCAAATATGCAAACTAGCCCACTTAACAGGTGTTTTTTATTCATATAATCATTCCAATTTAGTAAGATTCTTCAATTATAAAAACCGGGCTGTAACTGAACTTTATTATGGCTGGTATTTAATTTCTGCGGGAAATCAGTTTTTGTTTCGTTGTGCCCTTGTCGAGTTAATCGAATTCCGTAAGGCGCGGTTACTGGCGGTGATAATGATGCTGTGGTTTCGGTATCAATGAAAATTCAGCGGCAGGCAACCAGTACGTCGCATCGCGCCTGGGCCAGCACGTGCTTGGTCACGCTGCCGAGCAGGAGTTCCTCGATCATTCCGGCGCCATGCTTGCCGAGCACGATGAGATCGGCGCCCACTTCTTCTTCGTGCTCCAGAATACGGGGCGCGGCGTCACCGTGTACCACGACGGAGTACCAGTTGTCAGCAGGGGTCAGGGTATCGGCCGCAGTTTGATGGAGGCGGGTGAGCGCTTGCTGGCGGATCGTGACGCGATGGTGCTGGATCACTGTTTCCTCCACGCTCGCAAAGCGCATCTGGCCCTCGAAGGGCACCTCGTAGGCGTGCAGCAGGATGAGTTCGGCCTGCGGAGCGACCGCCTGCGCCAGACGGATGGCGCCCTGCGACCAGGGCGAGAAATCCACCGGCACCAGCACGCTGCGATAAGCTTCGTGAGGTCGCTGCTTTACTGCAAGGATGGGGCGCAGGGTCTTGCGCAACAAGCGCTCGGCGTTTGCCCCCAGCAGCCAGTGACGCATGAAGCCTGCCCCGTGCGCCCCCAGAATCAGGAGACTCGCATCCAGGAGATTCGCCTGCGCGGTGATGCTTTCCAGCACCGCCCCTTCCACCAGATGCTGTCCAGCGCTCAGACCCAGGGGTTCACCGACATCGGCGGCCAGTTGTGCCAGCGCCTCGCGCGCCTGCGTCCGCAGACGTTCCTGCAGCGCAGCGCCGCCCTCGCCGAACAGCCGTTGCAATTCATGGAGCGCGCTGCTTTCCAGTACGTGCAGGAGTTCAAGCCGGGCGCCGGTCTCGCGGGCCAGCAGGGCCGCCCGCAGCGCGGCGTGGCGCGATGGCGCGGAAAGGTCGGTGGCGGCAAGCAGGGTGTGCAGGCGGCTCATGGGGTGACCTCCGGTGGGCTGAGTGTGTCGGTGATCATCCGTGCGGTGTGCTCGGCAGCATCGAGGAAGGGGTTGATGACCTGGGCTACGCCGGCAGCGTGCAGCGCATGGCCATGGATTTCATCACGCACCACGCCAGCGATGCAGCCGGCCACCCCCAGCGCCTTCAGCGCGTGCAGCAGGGCCCGGTTGGTGTCCCAGCTCGGCAGGGTGGTGACGATCCACGCCGCTGCCGCCAGGGGCAGTGTCTCCACAAACGCCGCGTCCTCGCCGTCGCCAAAACGCACGGAAAAGCCGCGCTGGCGCAGTCGCCGCACGGTTTCGGGGTCGAAATCAACACCCATGGCTGCCACGCCGTGTTGCGTGAGCCGGGCGAGCAGATGCTCGCCGTAACGCCCGAGGCCGAAAACGATAACACGCGGCGGCGCTTCGGATTGCGGCTGGCGCTCGACGGCCAGCTCGCGGTGCGGGCGGCGGCGTTCGAAGACGTTGAGCCACGGGCCGAGACGTTCATAGAGCGGCTGGGAATAGAGGATCAGGTACGTCGACAGGGCGATGGTGACTACGCCCACCAGTGTTGTCAGCCCCAGCGCATCCATGCCCACATGCCCGAGCGAGATGCCCATGGCGATAAAGATGATGGAAAACTCGCTGATCTGCGCCACCGTCAGCCCGGCCAGGAAGCCGGTGCGCTTGCGGTAGCCCATGTAGCCCATGATGGCCATGACGATGAGCGGATTGCCGACCAGCACGAACAGCGCCAGCACCACCGCTGGCCATAGTTCGCCGCCGAGGGTGGTAAAGTCCAGTTTGGTGCCCAGGTCGATGAAAAAAAACAGCAGCATGAAGTCGCGGATGCCGGTGAGCCGTGCACCCACGGCATCACGGAAATGGGTTGAGGCCAGCGAGAACCCCGCCAGAAAAGCGCCGGCCTCCTTGGAAAACCCGGCCCATTCGCCCAGCGCGGCCAACGCCGTGCCCCAGGCGATGGCGAAGATGAGCAGGAGTTCCTGCGAGCGCGCCATCAGGCGGGTGAGCGGCGGCAGTATATAGCGCATCAGCGCATAGAGCAGTAGCGCAGCCGCCAGCACACGCGCGCCGATGGACAGGGCCGCTGTAAACCATGTGGCTTCGGATTCCCCGCCGGCCCGCAGTGCACTCATCGCCATCATCGCCAGCACCACGGCGATGTCCTGCACGATCAGGAAGCCCACCGCGATGCGCCCATGCAGGGAATCCAGCTCCCGCTTGTCGGAGAGCAGCTTGATGATGATGATGGTGCTGGAGAAGGTGAGCGCCACCGCCACGTAAAGTGCCGTGAGCCAGTCGCGGCCCAGCGCCAGCACCAGCACGAAGCCGACGGAAATGGTGAAGGCCAGCTGCCCCAGTCCGGTGGCGAGTGCCACCGGACCGATGTTGCGCACGTGCTGCAGATCGAGCTTGAGCCCCACCAGGAACAACAATATGGCCACGCCGATCTGGGCCAGCAGATTGATCTGATCGTGGGCCTGCACCAGTTCCAGCCCGGCCGGACCCACGCCGATACCCACCACGATGTAGGCGATCAGCACCGGCTGGCGCAGCCGCACCGCCAGCGCGCCGGCGATGGCGGCGATAAGGAGTAGCAGGGCCATCTCGGCAAAGGGTTCGTGCATGGTCAGAGTGTACTTGAGCAGCGAGACTCACATGTATTCATTCACATGTGCTCAACACGCAAGCGCCGCAGCACGGCCTTTTCCGCTTCAACCGCGAGGAACTTGCCCAGTCCCAGCGCCAGGATGATCAGCCAGGACGTGGTGTCCAGTGCTGCGGTGTGGAACACCTGCTGCATCGGCGGCGTGTAGGTGAACAGGAGCTGGAACGCGATCAACAGCACGCTCATCCAGAAGGCCACCGGGTTGGCGGTGAGGATGTCCCGGGTGAAGGCCGTGGCGGTGAAGTGGCGCACATTGAACAGATATACCAGTTCGCCGACCACCAGCATGTTTACCGCTGCCGTGCGTGCCACCTCCAGGCTGCTGCCGCGTGCCAGTTCCCATTCGAACACGGTGAAGGTCACCGCGATCATCAGCAGGCTCACATAGGCGATACGTGCTGCCAGCAGACGTGTGATCAAGGGTTCCGAGGGGCGGCGCGGCGGACGGCGCATGACGCCCGGCTCGCCTGGCTCGAAGGCCAGCGCCAGCGCCAGTGTCACCGCCGTGACCATGTTCACCCACAGAATCTGGCCCGCGGTGACCGGCAGCGCCAGACCGGCGAACACCGCCAGCAGGATCACGCCCGCCTGCCCGCCGTTGGTGGGCAGGATGAAGAGCAGCGATTTCTTGATATTGTCGAACACCACGCGGCCCTCGCGCACGGCGCGCGCGATGGTGGCGAAATTGTCATCGGTGAGCACCAGATCGGCGGCCTCGCGCGCGGCATCGGTGCCCTTGTGTCCCATGGCCACGCCGATGTCGGCGGCCTTGAGCGCCGGGGCATCGTTGACGCCGTCACCGGTCATGGCGACCAGTTCGCCCTGGGCTTGCAGGGCGGCCACCAGACGCAGCTTGTGCTCAGGGCTGGCGCGGGCGAACACGTCGGTCTCGAGGGCGCAGCGCCGCAGCGCCGCGTCGTCCAGCGCCGCCACGGCATCGCCGGCGAGCGCTCGATCCGCGTTCAGGCCCAGTTGCCGGCCGATGGCCGCTGCGGTGACGGCGTGATCACCGGTAATCATCTTCACGCGCAGCCCGGCGCGCTGGCATTCAGCCACTGCTGCGATGGCTTCCTCGCGCGGCGGATCGATGAGGCCGGTCAGCCCCAGCAAGGTGAAGCGCCGGGTGATATCGGCCATCGACAGCGCCGTGGTGCCGGCAGGCATATCGCAGTATGCCAACGCCAGCACACGCTGTCCGGCGGCGGCGGCGTCTTCCATGCGCGCTTCCCAGGCGGCGCGATCGAGCGGCTGGCCGCTGCCGTCCTGAAGACACAAATCGAGTACGCGCTCGGGCGCTCCTTTGAGCAGCACGAAGGTGTGACCCGCATGGTCGTGATGCAGCGTGGCCATGAATCGGTGCTCCGACTCGAAAGGAATCTCGTCGACCCGTGGCGTGGCGGCGGAAGCTGCCAGGGGCTCCAGCCCGGCCTTGCGGGCCAGCGTCAGCAGAGCCCCTTCGGTGGGATCGCCCACCAGATGCCAGCCGCTTTCCGCCACGTGCTTGAGGTGCGCGTCGTTGCACAGCAGGGCGCAGCGCGCCAGCCCTTGTAATGCGTCATCCTGCGCGGCGTCCGTGGCCAGGCCATCGGAGTGAAAGCCGCCTTCGGGTGCATAGCCGGTGCCGCTCACTTCCAGGGTGCGGGTGGGTAGCATGACCCGCACGGCGGTCATCTCGTTCCTGGTCAGGGTGCCGGTCTTGTCCGAACAGATTACTGTGACCGAGCCGAGGGTTTCGACGGCCGGCAGACGTCGCACGATGGCGTGGTTGTGGGCCATGACCCGGGTGCCGATGGCCAGCACGATGGTGACGATCGCCGGCAAGCCCTCCGGGATGGCCGCCACCGCCAGCCCCACCACCGCCAGAAAGATTTCCAGCAGTGGCATCTCACGCACGAAATGCCCATAGAGAAACGTAAGCAACCCCACTGCCAGAATGAACAGCGTGATCTGGCGGGCGAACTGGTCGAGGCGGCGGGTGAGCGGCGTGGCCAGCGTCCGCACCTCGCCGACCAGCGTACCGATACGGCCGATCTCGGTCGCCTGCCCGGTGCCAACCACCAGGCCATGGGCCTGGCCAAAACTGGTCACCGTGCCGGAGTAGGCCATGCAGGCGCGATCCCCGATAGACGAATCGTTGGCGACCGGTTCCGTACTCTTGTCTACCGGTACTGATTCACCGGTGAGTGCGGCCTCGTTGACACGCAGGTTTTTCACGCGCACCAGGCGCAGGTCGGCTGGCACCCGGACGCCGGATTCCAGCAGCACGATATCGCCCGGCACCAGCAGGGCGGCGTCGATCTGGTGCCGCTCACCCTCGCGCAGCACCGTGGCGTGGCGGGCGAGCATGGCGCCTACTGCTTCCAGCGCCTTTTCCGCCTTGCCTTCCTGAACAAAACCGATGACGGCGTTAATGAGTACCACGCCGAAAATCACGCCCGCATCGACATAGTCTTTGAGCGCGAAGGTGATGGTGCCGGCAACCAGCAGTACATAGATCAAGGGGTTGTGGAACTGCAAAACAAAACGCAGCCAGGGTCCGCGTCGCTTTGGCGCAGGCAGGCTGTTGTGGCCGTATTGGGCGAGCCGCCGGGCGGCCTCCTGCCAGCCGAGACCGGTGCTGGCTTGGGTAGACAGGGCCAACAGGGCCTCGGCCAAGGGCTGGGAGTGCCAGACAGGTGCATGCGCGGGCGCTGGGGGCTGCACTGGGGTCATTTCAGAAACTCCGCTGCACAGTAATCAGGCCCGTACGGCGATCAGGCCAGCCGTGCCGCCATGATGATCGGTTATGTTCAGACCATGACAGATATAGGCAAAATCATCAAGCGTGTAATACCGAATGCGGGCCTGTCGGCCAGGCCATCTGGAGATTGCGGCAGCGTAGCTGGCCGGGAGGCTGGGCCGCGACTGCGATTACTTGCTAGAATAGATTACCCGCCGACATGAAGCCGGGTTCCAGCGGCCGAGCCCGGCCATTCACCCGTCACCGCCCCGGTAGCTCAGCTGGATAGAGCATCCCCCTCCTAAGGGGAAGGTCAGACGTTCAAATCGTCTCCGGGGCACTTTACTTGACATGAAACCCTATTCGCCATCGTGTGACGAGAACAGGCAGCCCATTCTTGCCGTGTTGCGCGAGGTGTTCACCGCGGCAGGTCATGTGCTGGAAATCGGCAGCGGTACCGGGCAGCACGCGGTGTTTTTCGCAGACCGGTTGCCGCATCTTGTCTGGCAGGCGAGCGATAGGGCAGAGCATCTGGCCGGGATGCGCCTGTGGCTGGAGGAAGCGGCGCTGCACAACACACCGGTGCCGCTGGAACTCGATGTGGCGAGTGCGCACTGGCCCGCCATGGAAACGGATGCCGTTTTCAGCGCCAACACGGCGCACATCATGGCATGGCCGCAGGTGGAGCGGATGTTCGCGGGCATCGGCACGATCTTGAAACCGGGTGGAGTGTTCGCTTTGTACGGCCCGTTCAACTACAACGGTAATTATACCAGCGAGAGCAATACGCGCTTCGATCAGTGGCTCAAGGCACGTGATCCGTTAAGCGGTGTGCGTGATTTTGAGATGCTGAATATGCTGGCGCAAAGGCAGAGGCTGCAACTGTTCAGGGATTACCCAATGCCGGCAAACAACCGTACCCTGGTGTGGCGCAAGGAGGGTTGATCACCGCGCCTGTTGTATGCCGTTCAGCGTGCGAAACGAGACCTCGCGTGCTGTATCAATGAAGCCCTGCATATAAGGCATGCTCTTTTGCCCGCTACGCAGGGCACAGTACAACGTACCCCACAAGCCCTGGCGGCCCAAGGGTCGGGCCGCCACATAGTGGTGTTTGAGGTAGTCTGCCGCTACCCAGTTCGGCAGAGCCGCCACGCCACGGCCGCTGGCGACGAGTTGCACCATCATCAGTGTGAGTTCGGTAGTACGTTGTGCGGCAGGTTTGATGCCGGCTGGATGCAGGAAGCGTTTGAAAATATCGAGCCGCTGCCGTGGCACGGGATAGGTAATGAGAGTCTCGCCCGCCAGGTCACTTGGCCTGATCCATGCGCGGCTAATCAGGGGGTGGTCGGGTGCCATCACCAGCAGGGCCTGGTAGTGGAACAGGGGGGTAAAGCTGACGCCGGTGGTTTTCTTGACGTCGGATGTGATCACGAGATCCACATCTCCCCGCGCGAGTGCAGGCAGGGAATCGAAGTTGAAGCCGGCGGAAAGGTCGATTTCAACCGCCGGCCATTGTTCGCGGAAGGCATTGATGCCGGGCATCAGCCACTCGAAGCAACTGTGGCACTCGATGGCGATGTTGAGCCGGCCCGTATTGCCATGGGTGAGGGCAGTAATGTCATGCTCGGCCTGGCGGACTTCGCCCAGTACCCGGCTGGCCAGATGCAACAGACGTTCGCCGGCAGGGGTAAACCTGAGTGGGCGGCTTTTACGCAGGAAGATAGGGCCGTAATGGGTTTCCATGACCTTGAGCTGATGCGACAGGGCCGACGGGGTGAGGTGCAGGCGCTCGGCGGTGACAGACAGCGTGCCACACTCGTTGAGCAGTACAAGGGCACGCAGGTGTCGCAATTCCAGCATGGCACTTATCATAAATTATTTTCAATGTTGATTTGAGAATATTTAAATTTATTCATATGTGAAGTAGCGCTACACTAGCGTTATCCAAATAGGCAGGTTAGAGAATTCAAGGAGCAGTCAATGAGTATTGCGCACAACCTGGGGTTTCCCCGTATCGGCGCCCGGCGCGAGATGAAGCGTGCCGTGGAGAGTTATTGGAAGGGCGACCTGGATGAGACCGGCCTGCGGGCGACAGGTCGCGAACTGCGCGCGCGGCATTGGCGGTTACAGGTCGATGCCGGGCTGGATCTGGTGCCGGTGGGAGATTTCACCTGGTATGACCATGTGCTCGACATGTCGGTACTGCTGGGCGTGGTGCCGCAGCGTTTCGGCGACGTACATGGAAGTACTAGTGTCGCGGGAGGCAGGATGCCGGGAGCGACCGCGGTGACAGGCGAGGTGGACCTCAAGACCTATTTTCGCATGGCGCGCGGCCGCGCACCGGGTGACAAGGCCGGCAGTGCCGACACCTACGCCTGTGAAATGACCAAGTGGTTTGACACCAATTACCATTATATTGTCCCTGAATTCAGCGCCGACCAGGCGTTTCGCCTGGCCTCCAGCAAGCTGTTTGACGAACTGGCCGAGGCCAAGGCGCAGGGCCTATGCGCCAAGCCCGTGCTGGTGGGCCCACTGACCTATCTCTGGCTGGGCAAGACCAGGGGCGCGGCGTTTGACAAGCTTGCCCTGCTAGACAAGTTGCTGCCGGTCTATGGCGAGATTCTCGCCCGCCTTAAATCCGAGGGAGTGGAGTGGGTGCAGATTGACGAGCCGATTCTGGTGCTTGATCTGCCGCAAGAGTGGAAAGATGCCTTTGGCGTGGCCTACCAGCAGCTTCAGGGGAGTGGGGTCAAGTTGCTGCTGGCGACATACTTCGGTGCGCTGGCCGACAATACCGGTGTTGCCTGTGGCTTGCCGGTGGACGGACTGCATATTGATCTGGTGCGTGCTCCGCAGCAGCTTGGCGCGGTGTTAAATCAGCTCCCTGACTCCAAGATACTGTCACTCGGTGTGGTAGACGGGCGCAACATCTGGCGCACGGACATTGAAAAGGTGCTGGTCATGCTGGAGGGCGTGAAGGAGCGCTTGGGCGATCGGCTGTGGATTGCGCCGTCATGCTCGCTGCTGCACACCCCGGTGGATCTGGCGCTGGAAACCAAGCTGGATGAGGAGTTCAAGTCATGGCTGGCCTACGCTACCCAGAAAGTCGCCGAGGTGGTGGCCGTGCGTGATGGCGTTGATCACGGGCGCTCAGGCATAGGTACGCTGCTGGACGCGAGCCGGGCTGCCGTGCAATCACGTGCCACCTCCAAGCGTATTCACCGGCCTGCGGTGAAGGAGCGCGTTGCGGAGCTCGCCACGAATGCAGACCAGCGCCATGCAGTCTACGCTGAGCGTGCGCGTCAGCAACGCGAAAAGCTGAAGTTGCCGCTGCTGCCGACCACGACCATCGGTTCATTTCCGCAGACCCAGGCAATTCGCATCGCGCGCCGTGACTTCAAGGCCGGGCGTATCGGTGAAGCCGAGTATAACGAACGCATGCGGCAGGAGATCGCGCTTGCGGTGCGCAAGCAGGAGGAGATCGGGCTTGACGTTTTGGTGCATGGCGAGGCCGAGCGTAATGACATGGTGGAGTATTTCGGCGAATTGCTCGACGGCTATGCCTTCAGCGAAAACGGCTGGGTGCAGAGCTACGGCTCGCGTTGCGTGAAACCGCCCATCATCTTCGGTGACGTGTCGCGCCCGCAGCCCATGACGGTGGAATGGACGACCTACGCGCAGTCGCTGACCGCGAAACCGATGAAGGGCATGCTGTCCGGGCCCATCACCATGCTGCAATGGTCATTCGTGCGTGACGACCAGCCGCGCAGTGCGACAGCATTGCAAATCGCCTTTGCCCTGCGCGACGAAGTGCTGGATCTGGAAAAGGCCGGCATCAAGGTGGTGCAGATCGACGAACCCGCGCTGCGCGAAGGCTTGCCCTTGCGCCATGCCGACTGGGCGGAGTACCTGCGCTGGGCCGCGCACGCATTTCGCGTGACGGCGGGTGCGGTGCGGGACGACACGCAGATCCATACCCATATGTGCTATGCGGAATTCAATGACATCATCGACTCCATTGCCGCGCTGGATGCCGACGTGATCACCATCGAAACCTCGCGCTCCGATATGGAACTGCTCGATGCCTTTGTGAATTTCTCTTATCCCAACGAGATCGGCCCCGGTGTGTACGATATCCACTCGCCACGCGTGCCGACCAGTGACGAGATCGTGCGGCTGATGGAAAAGGCCGCCAGGGTAGTGCCGGCAGACCGCTTGTGGATCAACCCCGACTGCGGCCTGAAGACCCGCGACTGGCCGGAAGTGGAGACGGCGCTGGCCAACATGGTGTCGGCCGCGAAGACCCTGCGCGACCGTTTGGCAGGATAGCCAAACGGCACCGCCGTCAGGCGGCCCGTAGGGTGATGCACAGGGAAGAGCGAAGCGAAGGGTACTGCATCATGAGCGGTTGCAACACTGACAGCGAGGAAGCAGGTAGTATGTAGGTCGGCTCAAGCCGTCAGGCGGAGCCGACAGGGTCGTGTCGGATCCGCTACGCTTGATTCGACCTACGGCTGCTGAGGTTTTTTATGCTCTTCAGGCCGTGCCGCCAAGGCGCGGCCTTTTTGTTTTTGCAGGCCAGCTAACGCAGGCTGATAGCAGGCCAGCCGTTTGCCCGCGCATGCGCGGCGAGTTGCGCGTCGGGGTCTACCGCAGTGGGGTAGGTTACGCGTTCCAGCAGCGGGATGTCGTTGTGCGAGTCGCTGTAAAACCAGCTTTCCTCCAGCGTGAGGCTGTGTTCGCGCAGCCACGCTTCAAGCCGGGTCACCTTGCCCTCACGGAAGCACGGCACGCCTGCCACTGCGCCGGTATAGCGGCCCTGTTTCAGTTCGGGCTCGGTTGCAAGCAGGGTGTCCACGCCGAGCCGCGCGGCTATGGGGCCGGTGATGAAGCTGTTGGTGGCCGTGATGATCAGCAGGGTGTGCTTCTGGCGGCGGTGATGCTCGATCAGCGCGCATGCCCCGGGCAGAATGACGGGCTCAATTTTCTCGTGCATGAACTGCTCGCGCCAGCGCTGCAGCGTCGCCATGTCGTGCGTTGCGAGGGGGTGCAGCTGAAATGCAAGAAAGTCCAGGATGTCGAGCGTACCGGCCTGATACTCCCGGTAGTAGCGCAGGTTTTCCCGCTGGTAGTGCTCGGCATCGACAATGCCGTGTTCCACCAGAAACTCTCCCCACAGGTAGTCGCTGTCGCCTGCGAGCAAGGTATTGTCCAGATCAAAGATGGCGAGACCCAAAACACTTCCTCCTTTAGTTGCGGCCATGCTACACGATATGGTTGCCGTGCGCAGGCGCCGTCGGAAAAATGCGCTGAACCCTTTTGCTAAATGTGCTATTTATGGAACAATGCAAATTGGACACGTTTTTGGTGATGCCATGCAAGCTATGGATTCGGATGGCTATCGGCCCAACGTCGGGATCATTCTGACCAACCACGAGAGCAGGCTGCTGTGGGCGCGGCGTATCGGCCAGAACGCCTGGCAATTCCCGCAGGGCGGCATCCATCATGACGAAACGCCCGAGCAGGCCATGTATCGCGAGCTTGAGGAAGAGGTCGGGCTTGGCGTAGACGATGTACGCATCATCGGCAACACGCGCGGCTGGCTGCGCTACGATCTGCCGTCTCATCTTGTGCGGCGTGAGCGTACTCCGCTCTACATAGGCCAGAAACAGATATGGTTCATGTTGCGCCTGCTGACGGAAGATACACGGGTGCGCCTCGATTTGACCCGCAAGCCGGAATTTGACCACTGGCGCTGGGTGGATTACTGGGCGCCTTTGACGGAAGTGATACAGTTCAAGCGCGAAGTCTATACCCAGGCGCTGCGCGAACTGGAACCGCTTTTACTGCAGGAGCCCAACACCCTCCAACCCGTCTCCACGCAACGGTAGCGCCATGCTCGAAACCCTGCGGCGCATCGTACAGGAAGTCAATGCGGCGAAGAATCTGGAGCAGGCGCTGTCCATCATCGTCACCCGTGTAAAGCAGGCCATGGGCGCGGACGTCTGCTCGGTGTACCTCACCGATTTCCACCGCAAGGAACATGTCCTGATGGCCAGCGACGGCCTTAACCCCGAAGCGGTGGGCGCGGTACGGCTTGCGCTTGAGGAAGGTCTGATCGGCGTGGTGAGCGCGCGGGAAGAACCGCTCAATCTCGACAATGCCCCCGACCATCCGCGTTACCGCTTTATCGCCGAAACCGGCGAAGAGCGCTACCACGGTTTTCTGGGCGTGCCGATCATCCATCATCGCCGGGTGCTGGGCGTGCTGGTAGTGCGCCAGCATGCGGCGCGCAAATTCGACGAAAACGAAGTCACCTTGCTCGTGACCATCGCGGCGCAGCTTGCGGGCGGCATCGCGCATGCCGAGGCGAGTGGCGGCATCAACGGTCTTGAGGGGCGGCATCCGGGCATACACCAGATAGAAGGCCTCCCCGGTGCGCCCGGAATTGCAGTCGGACGTGCCCTGGTGATTTACCCCCCCGCCGATCTGGACGCGATACCTGACCGCAAGGTAGAGGATATTGCAGCAGAGGTTGCCGTGTTTCGCAGTGCGGTCGCCCGGGTGGTTGCCGACATTGAGGCGCTCAGCGTAAGGCTGCGCGCAACGCTGCCGACGGAGGATCTTGCGCTGTTCGAGGTCTATCTGCACATGCTCGCGGGTGAAAGCCTGGTGGGCAAGACCGTCGATCGCATTGAGCATGGTAATTGGGCCGCCGGTGCGTTGCGCGACACTATCAACGAGCATGTGCGCGCCTTTAATGCGATGGGGGATGTCTACCTGAGCGAGCGTGCCAGCGATGTGCGCGATCTTGGGTTGCGCATCCTCGGCTATCTGCAAAGTGGTATGCAGGAGCCGCGCGAGTACCCGGAGCGCACGGTTATCGTAAGCGAAGAAGTTTCCGCCGCCATGATTGCAGAAGTGCCACATTCGCAGCTTGCGGGTGTGGTGTCTGTGCGCGGCTCGCGTTCGTCGCACGTGGCGATTCTGGCGCATGCCCTGGGTGTGCCGGCGGTGATGGGTGCGCGTGATCTTGCAGTCAGCCGTATAGACGGCCGTGAGATCGTAGTCGATGGCCACCATGGCCGGGTATACCTTGATCCGCCGCCGGCGCTGCGAGATGAATTTCTGCGGCTTGAGGTTGAGGAGTCGCAGCTTGCCGTTGAGCTGGCGGAATTGCGTGATTTGCCGGCTGAAACACTCGACGGCCACCACATACCGCTGTACATGAACACCGGCCTGTTGGCAGACGCCAACGCACCTGTATACGGCGGTGTTGCCGAGGGTGTGGGTCTCTACCGCACCGAGTATCCGTTCATGATGCGGGAACGTTTTCCGGGTGAGGAGGAGCAACGCCTCATATACCGCCGGGTGCTGGAGTCATTTGCGCCGCGCCCCGTTATCCTGCGCACACTCGATGTAGGCGGCGACAAGGCGCTGCCGTATTTTCCGATCGAGGAAGACAACCCCTTCCTGGGCTGGCGGGGCATCCGCATATCGCTGGATCATCCCGAAATATTTCTGGTGCAGTTGCGTGCCATGCTGCGTGCCAGCCAGGGCCTGAACAACCTTCATCTGCTGCTGCCCATGGTAAGCACGCTGGCCGAAGTGGATGATGCGCTGACCCTGATCAGGCGCGCCCATGCGGAGCTGGTCGAGGGTGGTGCAGACATCGCCTTCCCCAAAATCGGCGTCATGATAGAAGTTCCGTCTGCGGTATATGAAACCGAGCGCATTGCGGCCCGGGTGGACTTTATTTCCGTAGGCAGCAACGACCTGACGCAATACCTGCTGGCCGTGGACCGCAATAATGCCCGCGTGGCCGGCCTGTATGATGAGCTGCACCCGTCGGTGCTGCGTGCCCTGATGCAGATAACGCAAGGCGCGCACCGCCATAACCGGCGCGTAAGCGTGTGCGGTGAAATGGCAGGCGATCCGGCGGCGGCCCTGCTGCTGATCGGCATGGGCATGGACAGCCTGAGCATGAGCGAGGCCAGCCTGCTGCGCATCAAATGGGTGGTGCGGAACACCACGCGCGCGGCCGCGCGACAGGTACTGGAACAAGTGCTCGAAATGGAGAGCGCCTCCGGCATTCGCACGCATATCCACAATGTGCTGGGGCAGATGGGCATGCGGGTGCTGGCGGGCTCCGTACCGGATTACCGCCACACTGAGCCGTAGCATGCAGCGCCCGGTGGCCATCGAGGAGGATAATTGGACCGTAGCGAACGTTTCTACAAAATCGAGCAAATGCTCCAGGAACACCCCGTCGTTCCGGTGCAAAAGTTTCTCAAGTCGCTCGGTGTCAGTCTCGCCACCTTCAAGCGCGACCTCGAATACCTGCGCGAGCGTTTGTACGCACCTATTGTGTGGGATAGGGCAAGACACGGTTATCGTTTCACTGATGCCGATCCCCATGCCCCGCGTCACGAACTGCCGGGGCTGTAGTGCGACAAGGGGTCACGTCTTGACATAACGCTTTCCCCGCCGGCAACCGTGATGTCAAGGCGTGATCTTTTTTTGCGCATGCCACAAAGCGCTGGTCGGCATCGTCAGATGAGAAAGTCACGGATGCTTTGGCAGCCATCGCATCACATGAGGCTGGGCACACGTTGTATTACACTAAAAACTTGGGCAGCACCGGGCATGCAGATTTACGCCGTGCGTTATACATGCCGGGCCTGGTCGCCAGGCGGCACAATCCGGTGCTCAAAGTATTCGGGGATCGGCTGAGTCTAACGGGGTTGGCTCCCAAGGCCGTGGTAGGAGCGGTAATGCGTAAGCTGGCGCACCTCATTTATGGTGTGATTAAATCGTGTAGGCCGTTTGATGCGACTGTGGCTATGCCGAGGGTTGCTTTTCAAGACGGTATCTGACCCCACTACTGCCACTACTGTGCTGACCCCACTACTGCACTCTCAATTGAGCGGGCGCGGATTGAAGCGATTTGCATTCAAAACTGGCTCAGGCGATACTGTATTGCATCTGTAATGCAGAAAGGAGTGAAGGATGAAAACCGTGACTAAAACATCCACTATTCCGCCGCTGCGGGTGAACGAGGAGGTGCGCGCTGCTGCCGAGGCGGCACTGATGGAAGGAGAGACGCTTTCCGGTTTTGTGCTGGAGGCGATTCAATTCAATATC
Organism: Gammaproteobacteria bacterium; assembly: GCA_030680605.1. Taxonomy (NCBI): domain Bacteria; kingdom Pseudomonadati; phylum Pseudomonadota; class Gammaproteobacteria; species Gammaproteobacteria bacterium. The sequence continues at coordinate 381,101 of JAUXUQ010000002.1, forward strand.
CAGCGGCGGACAATGCAACAGGAATTTGTCGCGCGAGGGCTGGCGGCGCGGGATGGGGCGCGCCGGACAGGCAGGTATGTTTCGGCAGACGAGGTGCTGGCGGGGCTCGATAAAACACTGGCGCGTTCGCGCAAGGCGGCTGCACGCAAGTGAGTTACACGGTTCGGTTTGCGCCTGCTGCCGCGAAGGACTTGCAACGTTTGTTCGATTTTCTCGCGGAGCGGGATGTGAAAGCCGCCAGGCGCGCCCGCTCGGCCATTGCCAAGGGCATCGAATTCTTGCGCACTTTTCCATTCAGTTGCCGCAAGGTATCGCCGGAGCATCCCCTGTTGCGTGAGTTGATTATCAGCTTTGGTGCAAATGGCTATGTCGCGTTGTTTGAAATTGAGGACAGCCAGACTGTGACTGTGCTGGCCATACGTCATCAGCGCGAAGAAGATTTCTTTTAAACTTCCCATGGCCAATCTCCTGCCACCGCTTAAATTCATCGCCATCAAGGAAAGGCTCCCCATCTATTCATCCCCACGCGCGTGGGGATGAATAGATGTCTCGATATGCGATAATAAAAAATTTCCCAGTTCAGTGACGCCAGACAAGCTTTGAACTACCGCCATAATTACCACGCAGGCAACGCCGCCGATGTGTTCAAGCATGTCGTGCTGACGCTGGTGTTGCGTGCGCTGCACAAAAAAGACACGCCGTTTTTCGTGTTGGATACGCATGCCGGTAGCGGCGCCTATACGCTGGAAAGACCGGGCGAGTTTGAGGCTGGGATCGGCGTGGTTTGGGCAGAGCGGGAACAGTGGCCGGTCTTGACCGGTTATTTCACGGTTGTCGAAAAAATAAATGGCCAGGGCGGCATCAAATACTATCCGGGTTCACCGTTTATTATTCGGGAATATCTGCGCCCGCAGGATAGGGCTGTCTTTATGGAGCAGCAGCCGGGTGAATACCTGAATCTCAAGACGAACTTTTCGGGCGCGAGCAATATCGGAGTGCATCACGCAGATGCATGGAGTGCGCTCAAGGCTTTTGTGCCGCCCAGGGAGAACAGGGGGGTGGTGTTGATTGATCCGCCTTTTGAAACAGCGAATGAATTCGATAATGTGGTCGCGGCGCTCAGGCACGGGGCCAGACATTGGCGTAACGGTATTTATCTGGCATGGTATCCCGTCAAGTCACGCACGGTGGCAAATAAACTATATCAAGCACTGCGCATGCTTGATATAGAGGCCCAGGCGCTGGAATTCATGTTGCATCCCGATGACGTGGAGAACCGTCTGAACGGCAGCGGGATGGTTTTGGTCAACGCACCCTGGGGCGTTATGGATGCGCTGCGTGAAATTCTGCCGCCATTGGCCGAGCGGCTGGCAGGTGCAGAGGGGAGGCCGGAGGTGCGAGATATTGACCTGCGCGGGGATTATGCTGCGTAATACGTTTTATACCACTCCACAAAGCGTGCGATGCCGGTCTCGATGGAGGTCGCGGCCTTGTAGCCGACATCGCGCATCAAGTCATCGACATCTGCATAGGTGGCCGGCACGTCACCTGCCTGTAGCGGCAGCAGGTTGAGCGTGGCCTTTTTGCCCAGATTTTTCTCCAGCACCTCAATGAAGTGCATCAGCGCCACCGGCTGGTTGTGTCCGATGTTGTACAAGCGGTAGGGCGCAGCGCTGGTGGCCGGGTCTGGCGCGTCGGCATTCCACGCCGGATTGGCAGTGGGGATTTTGTCCAGTGTGCGCACCACGCCTTCAACGGCGTCGTCGATATAGGTGAAGTCGCGCTGATGCTTGCCTTGGTTGAAGACGTCGATGGGTTCGCCGGCGAGAATTCTGCGAGTAAAAATAAACAGAGCCATGTCAGGTCTGCCCCACGGGCCGTAGACAGTGAAAAAGCGCAATCCGGTGGCAGGGAGATGATAGAGGTGGCTGTAGCTGTGCGCCATCAACTCGTTGGCCTTCTTGGTGGCGCCATACAGGCTCAGCGGATGATCGACATTGTCGTGCACCGAAAACGGCATGCGGGTGTTGGAGCCGTACACTGAGCTGCTGGAGGCGTATACCAGATGTTCCACGCCATGGTGGCGGCAGCCTTCCAGAATATTCAGGGTGCCTGCCAGATTGGAATCCACATAGGCGTGTGGATTCTGCAGGGAGTAGCGCACGCCTGCCTGTGCGGCGAGATGTACCACGCGTTGCGGCCGGTGCTGCTCAAACGTGCGTGTGATTGCGGTACGATCCTGCAGGTCGGCGAGGACGTGGGTGTAGCGCGGGTGCTGCTCAAAGCGCGCGAGGCGGGCGCGTTTCAGGGCAACATCGTAGTAGTCGTTGAGGTTATCTGCGCCGATCACCTCGTCACCACGTTCAAGCAGTCTCAGGGTGAGGGCGGCGCCAATAAAGCCGGCCGTGCCGGTGACCAGTATCTTCATGCGCTGACTGCGTGGTGGGAGCCGCGCCCGATACCGTAATAATGGATGCCCGCCGCCTGCATTTGTGCGGGGTCGTACAGGTTGCGGCCATCGAAAATCACCGGCTGGGTGAGCGTGGCCTTGAGGTCTGCAAAATCCGGGCTGCGGAATTCGCGCCACTCAGTGACGATCACCAGTGCGTCCGCACCTTGCAGTGCCGCTTCCGCGCTGTCGCACAGCACAAAATCCGGTCGTTCGCCATAAATGCGCCGCGCCTCCTGCATGGCCACCGGGTCGAAGGCCTGCACCCGCGCACCCTGGCTCCATAATTGCTCTATCAGTGCGCGGCTCGGCGCATCGCGCATGTCGTCGGTGTTGGGTTTGAAGGCGAGGCCCCAGAGTGCAAAGGTCTTGTCTTTTAGGTCACCTTTGAAGTGATTGCTGATTTTTCCAAACAGTACCCGTTTTTGCTGCCGGTTGACTGCCTCCACGGCATGCAGCAGATGCGGTTCGTGGCCCGCCTGTTTCGCCGTCTGTTCCAGCGCCTGTACGTCCTTGGGAAAGCACGAGCCGCCGTAACCGCAGCCGGGGTAGATGAAGTGGTAGCCGATACGCGGATCCGAGCCGATGCCGAGACGCACCTGCTCGATGTCTGCGCCCACACGTTCGGCGATATTGGCGAGCTCGTTCATGAAGCTGATCTTGGTGGCAAGCATGGCGTTGGCGGCATACTTGGTCAACTCTGCCGAACGTACGTCCATGACCATGACGCGTTCGTGGTTGCGGTTGAAGGGTGCGTACAGCGTGCGTAAGCTGTCGGCGGCACGGGCATTATCAGCGCCGATGATGATGCGGTCGGGCTTCATGAAGTCTTCAATTGCCGCGCCTTCCTTGAGAAACTCGGGGTTTGAAACCACATCGAACTCGATGCGTATGCCACGCTGCTGGAGTTGTGCCTGGATCTCCGTGCGCACCAGGTCGGCAGTGCCCACCGGTACGGTGGACTTGTCGACAATGATGCGGGACTCGTTCATGTGCTGGCCGATACTGCGGGCGACTGCAAGTACGTGACGCAGATCGGCCGAGCCGTCCTCGTCAGGCGGCGTGCCCACGGCGATGAATTGCAGCAGTCCGTGCGTGACGGTGGCCTGGGCGTCGACAGTAAAACTAAGGCGTCCGGCCCGTATATTTTTATGTGCCAGACTCTCCAGCCCGAGCTCGTAGATGGGTAGCACCCCTTGCTGCAAGGCTGCAATCTTGCGCTCGTCGGTGTCCATGCAGAGGACGTCATTGCCTGCCTCTGCCAGACAGGCAGCACTGACGAGGCCGACATAGCCGCAACCGTAGATGCTGATGTTCATTGTGGCTGGATTCCTGGGTAGCTGACGTTTTGTAGCGCAAGGCCGCGCCAACCTTAGCAAGTTGCGCTGGTTTTGTCGCTGCTTTTGTACCCGCTGTGGCGCGTGCCGTGCTGGCACTCTGTCGGCAGGTTTTACCTTAAGTGCCTGTTCATATTATGAAACACAAGGCGGGTAAGCCGCCATAGCTGTTGACACAGCGCTGTATATTAAGCACAATGTCGGGCTTACGTTTGCGGAGGGGTTCCCGAGCGGTCAAAGGGATCAGACTGTAAATCTGACGGCTCTGCCTTCGGAGGTTCGAATCCTCCCCCCTCCACCAAGACCGGGGGCCACTATACAGTGCGTAAGGTCGGCGAGGTGGGGAGGAGTATTACCTTAACCTGGAAGAGCGGGCGTTAAGGATGGCGGGTACCCGTTGTCTGCCCGATAAGTGCTACTAGGCGGGTGTAGTTCAATGGTAGAACTTCAGCCTTCCAAGCTGATAGCGTGGGTTCGATTCCCATCACCCGCTCCAGTCAGAGGCAGTGGCGAGTTGGTAGTGGCAAGTGGCGAGGGTGGTGAATGGCGGCTGTTATGGGTTTGACTCGCCACTAGCGACTGGCTACTGATTTGCCCATATAGCTCAGTCGGTAGAGCACTTCCTTGGTAAGGAAGAGGTCATCGGTTCGATTCCGATTATGGGCTCCATAGTGCGGTGTGGCATAGCAAGCAACGGTTGGTTTGAATTGAGTTCGGCATAGTTTGAGGAGAGGGGACCATGTCCAAAGAAAAATTCGAGCGTACGAAGCCCCATTTGAATGTTGGGACGATCGGTCACGTGGACCATGGCAAGACGACGCTGACGGCGGCGCTGACCAAGGTGATGGCGGAGAAGTTTGGCGGCGAGTTCAAGGGCTA